>CAYTFA010000273.1:0-3610 GCA_964436755.1 uncultured Rhodocyclaceae bacterium
CTCGCGCAGTTTGCGGGCGAAATCCGGCGCCTGCAGGTGGTAGGCCGAGATATTGATGCTGACCTCGAAATCGTGGCCGGCGCTGCGCCAGCGGCGCAACTGCGACGCTGCGTTGCGGATGACCCATTCGCCGAGTTCGATCTCGAGTTCGGTGTTGTCGATCGCACGCAGAAACTCACCCGGTGCCAGCAGTCCCCGCTGCGGGTGGCGCCAGCGGATCAGCGCCTCGGCCCCGACCATATGCCGCGTGGCCATATCCACCTTGGGCTGGTAGAACAGCTCGAACTCGCCGGCGCCAAGCCCGCGCCGGATCTGCTGCAGAAGTTCGTGGTGGGAGCGGGCGCGCTGGTCGCTGGCGGCATCGAACAGGTGGTAGCGGTTGCGCCCTGCCTGCTTGGCGATGTACATCGCCTGGTCGGCGTGGCGCAACAGGGTATCGGCGTCCTGCTCGTCCTCGGGGTAGAGCGCGACGCCGATGCTGGCGCTGACACTGAGCGACTCGCCCTGCACCTGGATCGGCTGGTTGACGCGGTCGAGCAACCGCTGCAGGCTTCCGACGCACTCCTCGGGCTGCTGCAGGCCGACCAGCAGCACGACGAACTCGTCACCCCCGAGGCGCGCAACCGTGTCCTCCTCGCGCACCGCCTCGCGGATGCGCCGCGTCACTTCGACCAGGACCCGGTCTCCTGCCTCGTGGCCGAGCCTGTCGTTGATCGGCTTGAAACCGTCGAGGTCGATGTAGCACACGGCCATCAGTCCGCGCTCACGCTTGGCCCGCGCCAGCGCCTGGCGCAGGCGGTCGGCCAGCAGGGCCCGGTTCGGCACGCCGGTCAGCGAATCGTAGTGCGCCATGTGCTCGAGCTGCCGTTCGTGCTCCATGCGCTCGGTAACGTCGACCGCCAGTCCGATCAGGCCGCGCAGACTGCCGTCGCGGTTGAGCAGCCGGACCCTGGTGATCTCCATCAGGTGTTCGCGGCCATCGACGGATGGCAGGCGCTCGAGGCTGACATGCGGGGCCTCTTGTTCCAGGCACTCGCGGTCCGACTGCGCGCAGTTTGCTGCAACGTCGGCCGGCAGGACCTCCGCATAGCTGGCGGCAGCGAGGAAGCGCGCCTCCGTGACACCGGTGGCCGCGCAAAAGGCGTGATTGACGAACTGCACCCTGCCGCTTGTATCGACCATCCAGATGCCGAGCGGCGAGTTGTCGAGGATGGTCTGGAACAACCCGCGCTCGTCGGCCAAGGCCTGGCGCGAGAGCAGCACCTCCGCCTCGGCACGCTTGCGCTCGGTGATGTCCTGGACTACTCCGACCGCACGCACCGGCTTCCCCTCCGCGTCGTACTGGATTTCGCCGAAGTCGCCTGCCCAGCGCGGCTTTTCCGGGGGACCGAAACGGAACTCGGCGAAGAAGGGCTTGCGTTCGCGCAGGGCGTCATCGAAGCCGCGCTGGACGCCGTCGAGGTCCTCGGGATGGATCAGCGCCTGGAACTTCTCCAGCGTCGGCTCGAACACTGGGAGTCCGAACAGGCGGAATACCTCCGGCGACCAGTAGAGGCGCTGCGACGCCAGGTCGTATTCCCAGGCCCCCATGCGCGCCGAATCCAGGGCCAAGTGCAGGCGCAGTTCGCTCTCGACGAGGATTGCCTCGGTACGCTTGCGTTCGGTGATGTCTACATGGGTACCGACAATGCGCCGCGGCCGACCCAGCGCATCACGATCCGCGATGCGGCCGCGCGCGAGCACCCATTTGTAGCTGCCGTCGGCGCAGCGCATCCGGTGCTCGGAGACGAACTGGCCGCCGAACTCGCCAGCGAGATACGCCTTGATCTGCCCCAGAGTCGCCTCGCGGTCCGCGGCGTGGAGCAGCTCGCCCACCTGGCCCGGATCGTGACCGATCTCCTCCTCGCGATACCCCAGCATCGCGGCGAAGCTCTTCGAGTAGGTAAAGCGCCTGCCGGCGACGTCCCAGTCCCACACCGCATCGCCGGCCCCCTCCAGGGCGAGGCGCCAGCGCTCGTCGATGAGTTTTTCCACCCCGCGCTCGCGTTCGCGCCGGTGCTGCTCTTCCTTCAGGGTCTCGTAGTTGTAGAAGATGGCGAACAATGCGCCGAGGTAGAGGCAGGTGGTGACGATGTCGAGTGTCGAAAACCGCGTCACCGAAAGGTCGAGCCAATGCGCGCCGAGGAGGCTGGCTACGATGAACGCCAGCCAGGCGACGCCGATGCGCAGTCCCTTGAGGAAGAAGGCCGCCGCCGACAGCAGGAAGAAGAGCGAAAGGCGGTTGGTCTGGTACGGCGCCATCAGGAAGATGGCGAAGAACAGCACGTAGGAAAGCACCAGCGCGGTGGTCGCAATGCCCTCTACCCGGGCCGGGAATCGGTGCAGGACGAAGAGCAGCGCAAAGGCGGCGCCCGCGTAGCCGAAATCGAACGCCGCCAGCCGCGGACTCGGACCGAGCCGATAGAAGCCCAGACCCAGCGCGATCAGCGCCGCCAGCAGGAAAATGCTGTTGAGGAAGGCAATCTTGTAGCGGAGGCGCTGTTCGTCCTCCGGTGGGGCCGGCGGTAGTGTGCGGGTCTCGGGCGGGTTCATGGCTCTCGGGCGTCGCGCGTGGCCATTCTATGCCGCCCGCCCGGACTGCGCCCGGCTATGATCCCGCAATCTGCGCACTGCACCCTCCCCCGATGTCGCCCACGCTCTCCGTCGCTACCTGGAACATACACAAGGGCTTCTCGCAGTTCAACCGCCGGATGATGGTGCACGAACTGCGTGAGCGGCTACGCGAGCTTTCCGCCGACATCGTCTTCCTGCAGGAAGTGCAGGGGCTGCACCTGGGCCATGCCGAGCGCCACGCCGACTGGCCTGTGCAGCCGCAGCACGAGTTCCTCGCCCACGACGTCTGGGCCAGCCACGCCTACGGCCGCAACGTCGTCTATGACCACGGCCACCACGGCAACGCGATCCTGTCGCGTTTTCCCATCCTGCACGAGCACAACCAGGACGTCACGCACCTGCGCTTCGAGAAACGCGGCCTGCTGCACTGCGCGGTAGCCGTCCCCGGACTGGACCAGCCGCTGCATTGCGTGTGCGTTCACCTTTCGCTCTTCGCCCGTTCGCGGCGGCGGCAGATGGACGCGCTGGCCTCACGCATCGAAGACATGGTGCCCGCCGATGCCCCCCTGCTCATCGCCGGCGACTTCAACGACTGGCGCAACCGCGCCGACGACCTGCTGGCCGACCGCCTCGGACTCGTCGAGGTGTTCGCCGGTGCGGGCAGGCGCCCGACGCGGAGCTTTCCCGCAGCGCTGCCGATGCTGCGCCTCGACCGCATCTACCAGCGCGGCCTGGTCACTGTCGCCGCCAGGCTCCATGCCGGTCCGCCGTGGTCGGGAATCTCCGACCATGCCGCACTTTCCGCTGCGTTCGCCGCGGCGGGCGCGCCGCAATGAACGACGACTTCCGCCAGTCCACCGTTCCCGGCCTGCTGCCCGGCAATCGCCTTCGCCTGCTGCAATCCGGCGGGGAGTACTTTCCCGCGCTGCTCGCCGCGATCGACGGCGCGCGCTTCGAGATCCATCTCGAAACCTACATCTTCGAGGACGACGCCACC
>CAYTFA010000274.1:0-3606 GCA_964436755.1 uncultured Rhodocyclaceae bacterium
CGGCCTCGCGTCGCGCGCCTATCTGCGGCGCCACGGCAGCGCCAGGGTGGCACGTCTGGTCACGCTCGGCTCGCCGCATCGCGGCAGCCTGCTGGCACGCCTTGGCCTGGGGCCGAACGCGCGCCAGATGCGCGTGGGCAGCGCCTGGCTGGGGGCGCTCGACGCGCCGCTGCCGCCCGGGTCCGTGTCGATCTACAGCCGGCACGACAACTACGTGTATCCGCAGCGGGCCTGCTCGACTCTGGATGGCGCGGCGACGGTGGTCATCGGCGGCGTCGGTCACCTCGGCATGGCCTTTTCGCCCAGGATCCTGGGCTGCTTGACGGATGCGCTCGACGCATCGGTCTGACCTGAACGATAGGGAACGTGATGAAGGAATTCGACTACATCGTGGTGGGCGGGGGCGCTGGTGGTTGTGCCGTCGCAGGGCGGCTGTCGGAGGATCCGCAGGTCAGCGTGTGCCTGCTCGAAGCCGGCAAGGGCGACGACCAGACGGTGATCAAGGTGCCGTTCTGCACCGCTCTGATGCTGCCGACCAAGATCAACAATTGGGCATTCCAGACGGTGCCCCAACCCGGCCTCAACGGCCGCCGTGGCTACATGCCGCGCGGCAGGGCGCTGGGAGGCTCGACGTCGATCAACGCTATGGTCTATACGCGCGGCCATCCCTGGGATTACGACCATTGGGCATCCCTTGGCAACGAGGGTTGGTCCTGGAACGATGTGCTGCCGTATTTCAGGAAGTCGGAGCACAACGAGGACTTCCGCGACGAATACCACGGTCAGGGCGGACCGCTCAACGTGGCAAAGCTGAGATCGATGAGCCCGTTCCAGGAAATCTATCTCGAGGCCGCACGCCAGACCGGGTTCAAGCTGATCGATGACTTCAACGGCCCCGACCAGGAAGGCATCGGCATCTACCAGGTCATGCAGAAGAACGGCGAGCGCTGGAACGCCGCGCGCGCCTACATTGCGCCGCACCTTGCCAGTCGTCCCAACCTGACGGTCATCACCCAGGCGCGGGCGCGGCGAATCCTCTTCTCGGGGAAGCGCGCCACCGGACTGGAATTCGTCGAGGCAGGCGTGCCGCATACCTTCCGCGCCAAGCGCGAACTGATACTTGCGGCCGGTGCGATCCAGTCGCCGCAACTGCTGATGCTGTCGGGCGTCGGCGCCGGCGCCGAACTGCACCAGTTCGGCATTCCCGTGGTTCACGAACTGGCCGGTGTCGGCAAGAACCTGCAGGACCATCCCGACTACGTCTTCAACTATCGGGCCAAATCACTCGACCTGCTCGGCATTTCGCTCGGCGGTTCGCTGCGCTTGATGAAAGAAATCGGCCGCTACCGGCGCGAGCGCACCGGCATGATGACCTCCAATGGCGCCGAAGGGGGGGGCTTCCTGCGGAGGCATCAGGATTCTCCGGCGCCGGAATTCCAACTGCACTTCGTTATTGGCATGATCGACAGCCACGCGCGCAAGCTGCACCTGGGACATGGCTATTCCTGCCACATCTGCTTGCTGCGGCCGAAGAGCATCGGCTCCGTGAGCCTCGCCAGCACCGATCCGCTGGCGGCGCCCAACATCGATCCGAACTTCCTCGGCCATCCCGACGACCTTGATGCCATGGTCGATGGCTTCAAGCTCACCCGCAAGATCATGGATGCACCGATACTTGCCGGCATCCGAACCGGCGAGGTCTACACCGCCGGAGTACGTTCCGATGACGAGATACGCAAGGAACTCAGGAATCGCGCGGACACCATCTACCACCCCGTCGGAACCTGCAAGATGGGCAACGATGCGATGGCAGTTGTCGACACCCGGTTGCGCGTGCATGGACTCGAAGGACTGCGCGTCGTGGATGCATCGATCATGCCGACCCTGATTGGCGGCAACACCACCTCACCGACCCTGATGATCGGCGAGAAGGCTGCCGAGATGATTCGCGCGGACGCCTGACGCTGATTCTCCCGCCGCGATGTCCCTGCCGGCGGCGGCGCTGCCGCGGGGCGCGCGCAAATCCATGTTGGATGATAGAGTCTGCGCCTTGGGCAGGCGGGCGGTGGGCGTTGGTGCCGCGTCCTTTATGGAAGGAGAACGTTCGTGATATCCGATTTGCTGAGCGATTCACTTCGCACCAAGGCACTGAGTGCGGCCATGCGCGGCGCCGGCCTGGCCGTGCGCTTCCTGCCGATACCGCAGCCGACGATCCTGGTCGGCCCGGGCGCCAGCGGCCGTCTGGGGCAAACCGTTGCCGGGTTTGGCCACAAGAAGATACTGATCGTCACCGACGGCATCATCTCCAAGCTGGGCCTGCTCGGCGACCTGACCCGTGCCTTGACGGCGGGCGGGGCCGAGTACGTGGTATTCGACGCCATCACGCCCGACGCACCGATACCGCTGATCGAGGAAGGGATCGACTTCTACAGCGCCAATGACTGCGACGCCATCGTGGCGGTCGGCGGAGGCTCGTCGATGGATGCCTCCAAGGCCATTGCGGCGGCCGTCTCCAATCCCGGCAAGTCGCTGCGCGACCTGGCGGGCTATTTCAAGGGCCTGCAGACCCCGGTAAAGATTTACGCGGTTCCCACCACGGCCGGGACGGGATCGGAAGTGACCGTTGCCGCGGTGATTGCCGATCCGGAGCGGCAGGCGAAGCTGGTGATCGTCGATACGCGCCTGGTGCCCAAGATGGCGGCCCTCGATCCCTGCCTGATGACCGGGCTGCCGCCCCCGATCACCGCGGCGACCGGCATCGATGCCCTGACCCATGCGATCGAAGCCTTCATCGGGAAGTGGGCCAATCCCTACACGGACGACATGGCCTTGTCGGCGGTCGGACTGATCTTCGACAACCTCAGGCTGGCCTACAAGGACGGGAACAACCTCGCCGCACGCGAGAACATGTCCCTGGCAGCCACTTATGCCGGGCTGGCGTTTACCCGTGCCAATGTCGGCTACGTGCATGCCATCGCCCACCAGTTCGGCGGCAGATACCATACGCCGCACGGCCTTGCCAATGCCATCATGCTGCCGCTGGTTCTGAAGTTCTCGCTGCCGGCTGCGGCCGACCGGCTGGCGCTGTTGGCGCTCCGCGCCAAGCTGGGACGGGCGAACGAGGCGGAGGAGGTGCTGGCGCAGAAATTCATCGACGCGGTGGAGCAGTTGAATCGCGATCTGGGGATTCCGACCTTCCTCGCGGCGCTGAAGAAGTCCGACATTCCCCAACTGGCGGAAGCCGCATGCCGCGAGGCGCATACCGGATATCCCGTGCCGCGCTACATGACGCTGGCCGAATGCGAAGACCTCATTCGCCAGGTGTTGCCGCCCGAGGCGCCGAAGCAGGCGGCTGAAGGGCCGAAGAAGGTCGCTGCGGGGCCGAAGAAGGCCGCTGCGGGAGCGAAGAAGGCGCCTGTTCGCCGCACGAAGAAAGCCGCGTAATACCCGTCGCCCCGCTGAATGCGGGACGACGATCGACAAGCTGGACGAGAGGAGATGGCATGAAGAAGGTTGTCACCGTGACGCTGGGATCGTCGAAGAAGGATTTCGAGTTCAAGACGAAGTTCCTCGGTCAGGAGTTTTCGGTGCGGCGGTTCGGTGCCG
>CAYTFA010000275.1:0-3603 GCA_964436755.1 uncultured Rhodocyclaceae bacterium
TCGAGGAAGTATCGAAAAACTATTTGACTGCTTGAGTACGATAACCATCATGGCAAAGCCGGCCTGGAAGAAGTTTCCGCATGTGGACAAGACATTTGTTTACGCGGGTGTCGCACTGAAGAAGAACTGGGGCCGCCTGCATTGCGGCGACTGCGAGCCTTTTCCCGAGGACGAGGCGGTGCAGGAGGCATGGCGGCTCTATCACCAGGGTGAGTTCCAGAAGGCCTGCGAAGCGGGGCTGGCGGCCGGGCCCGACGGCTACAACGCCGCCAACAAGGCGACCATGATCCATGCCACCTACCTGGAGGACAACGGGCAGCGCAAGCTGGAGATGTTCCAGGCCATTTCCGCGCGCTGCGACGAGCTGCAGAGGGCGCAACCGAAGAATGCCAACGCGCACTACTTCCAGGCCTACGCCCTGGGCCGCTACAGCCAGGGAATCTCGGTACTCAAGGCCCTCACGGACGGCTTGGGCGGCAGGATCAAGGGCGCGCTGGAACGGGCGCTGAAACTCCAGCCGAAGCATGCCGAGGCCCATACCGCGCTGGGCGCCTACAACGCCGAAGTGGTGGACAAGATGGGCTCGATGGTCGGCAAGCTGACCTATGGCGCGAGCAAGGAGGTGTCGCTGCAGCACTTCGATACCGCCCTGAAGCTGACGCCCGATTCGGCCATCGCCTGCATCGAGTATGCCAATGCGCTGGTCATGCTGTTCGGCCAGGGCCGCATGGACGAGGCCGTCCGGCTTTACGAGAAGGCCGCGGCGGCGACCCCGGTCGAGGCGATGGAATACCTCGACGTGGAACTGGCCAGGTCGGAACTCGAAGACTAGCGGCTAGCGGGCAAGTTTGCGGAAGCGTCGGGGGATGCGCGCCTCGGGCGCCGCAGGTGGTTTCGGGGCCGAACGCTTCCTCGCCGCTGGCTTGGCAACAGGCTTGGCATCCGCCGCGGCGCGGGGCTTCCGGGCGCGCGGCGGCTTCGGCGCAGGACCGGCGGCGCTGAGCGGGGGCGGCATCTGCTTGCCGAATAGTTGCTGCTCGACCAGTGCCGGGTCGAAGGGCTGCTCCCAGTCGAGCATCAGCAAAGCCAGCATCATCTTGTCGAACTCGGCGGCGAACAGCGGCGTGATGGTTTCGGGATCCGGCACGAAATGGTGGTCGGTGATGAGGCTGAACTGGACGCTGTCGTTGTAGCTCAGGATCGACACGCCGATGCCTATGTCGCCCGATTGGGGCACCCAGAACATGCACTGGTCCAGGCGCGACCCTGCCAGGTAGAGCGACTGCCTCGGTCCCGGCACGTTGGTCATCACCGTGCTGGCCTTGGCGGCGAGGATGTCGAGGAACTGCTCCTGGAGGATTTTCGGGGCGTGGCCGACGGCCGCCAGGATGCCGAGGGTGAGCGGCGGCTGGTAGGAACTCTTCAGTTCGTTCATGCGCTCGCGCACCATGAACAGCCGGGCGAAGGGGTTGCCTTCGTGCAGCGGCAGCGAGAGCGTACCAAGGCCGAAACGATTGCCCAGGGTGCCTTCGTCCTTCGCCGTGCGCAGATTGACGGGGATCATGGCGCGGACTTCGACGTCGCGCACGGTTTCGCCCTTCTGTTCGAGGTAGGCGCGGAATGCCCCGGCGACGGCGGACAGCAGAACGTCATTGACCGAGCAGCCCAGGGCCTTGCCCAGTGCCTTGACCTCGGCCAGCGGGAAGGGGTCGCACCATGCAACGTGCTTGACGGTACTGGTCTTGCCCTTGAAACTGGTGGGTGAATCGGGCGGCATGGCGAGCAATTTGGCGAGTTCGGTGAGCAGGCCGAGGCCATGCCGGCCGTAGGTGGACATGCGGTCCCGGTCGGACGCCAGGTCGAGTGCCCTGCCGCCGAGTTCGGTGCCTGCATTCAGCGCGGAGGCGAGTGTTTCCGCCAGGGTCTCGAGCAGGCCCGCGGGCATCGGGTCGCCCTCGGTCTCGTCCTCTTCCAGGGTGACATGCGGCTGCACAGGGGCATCCGGCGTAAGATCGGCAAGCGAAAGGATTACACCCACCAGGGCGATGCCGTCCGCGATGCTGTGATGGATGCGGATGACCAGGGCCGATCCACCCTCGTAGTCCTCGATCAGGTCGAAGCGCCACAGGGGCTTGCCCGGATTCAGGGGTTGCACGGCCAGTTCGCTGGCCAGCTTCTGCAACTCCTTCTTGCCGGCGCCGGTCGGCAGCGCACGGCGCCGCAGGTGTGCATCCATGTCGAAGTCGGGATCATCCTGCCAGAACGCTCCGGCGACTTCCTGCACGGCGCACTGGCGGAAGCGGCGGTAGCGCGCGACCAGGCGTGCCTCGATGGTGTCGTGCAGGCGGCCAAAATCCATGCGGTGGTCGAACACCATGACCCCGACGATCATCATCAGATTGGTCGGGCGGTCCATGCGCAGCCAGGCGGTATCGACAGCGGACATTTTTTCGCGTCTAGGCATTGCGTTCTTCCTCAAAGATGACAACATATCGCTAGGATACCGTCCCCGCTTTCGGCGGGGACATATAATATTCGAAGCAAAATCCTGATGACTACCGATTAATGCGAGGAGGGGCGACTGACCATGAGTAACGTGAAAACCAAGTTCGAGGCAGCGGTGGCGGATTCCAAGAAACTGCCGGAGCGTCCCTCTAACGACGTGCTGCTTCAACTCTATGCACTTTACAAGCAAGCCACGGATGGTGATGTCGAAGGCAAGCGTCCGGGCTTTACCGACATGGTCGGCCGTGCCAAGTTCGATGCCTGGGCCGCCATCAAGGGCACTACGAGCGACGACGCGATGAAGCGTTACATCAAGCTGGTGGATTCGCTCAAGGGCTGAAGTCCACCACGGGGCGGCGGCAATCGCCGTCCCGCCGGCACCGGTTCCGCCGCGATTGCCGGCCTATTCCGCCGGGCCGAAATTCTCGTCGCAGAAGCGGTTGATCTCGTGCTCGATGCGCGGGCCCAGCGCCGTGAGCAGGAAACCGAGCTTGACGTAGACCTCGACCTCCTTCTTGCCCACCTCGATGTGGCCCGAGACGCCCATGCGCTGGAAGCGCAGGGTGTCGCCATCCCATTCATGGTCGAGGCCGAACTCCTCGCCGAGTTCTTCGGCGATGTGCTCGGCGCCCTTGCGCGCCTTCTTCAGCGTCGTGTGGTGGGGCCGGACGACCCGGATCTCGCTCATCGCCGCGCGCCTATGCCTTCTCGTCGCGCAACTGGCGGCGCAGGATCTTGCCGACGTTGGTCTTCGGCAGTTCCGTGCGGAACGCGATCTGGCGCGGCACCTTGTAAGCCGTGAGATGGGCGCGGCAGTGCTCGACGATGGACTCCTCGCTCAGGTCCGGATCCTTCTTCACCACGAAGATCTTGATGGCCTCTCCGGTCTTGGCATCGGGTACGCCCACAGCCGCCGATTCCAGGACGCCCGGATGCATGGCGAGGACGTCCTCGATCTCGTTCGGATAGACGTTGAAGCCCGAAACCAGGATCATGTCCTTCTTGCGGTCGACGATCTTGAAGTATCCATTGCTGTCCATGACCGCCACGTCGCCGGTGCGCAGGAAGCCGTCCGGCATGATGACCTTGGCGGTTTCG
>CAYTFA010000276.1:0-3602 GCA_964436755.1 uncultured Rhodocyclaceae bacterium
AGCCGGCCGCGGCAACAAGGGAGAGTGTGCCCACCGTGGCCGCCAGGCGGCGGCCCGTGCCGAGACTTGCGATCCATTCGCGCAGTTCGACCGCCGCCACGGCCGCCCAGCCGCCGGCACGCTCGATGTCGCGCCGGTAGGCGCGCGAGTTGGCGAGTCCGGCGACCTGGACGCCGGCTTCGGCATTCTCGCCCTCCGGTGCCGTCGCCGCGATTAGCGCCGCTGCCGCCAGGCCGAGGATGGCGATGGCGAGAGACAGCCGCCGCAGCCGCCGTTCAGGCGACATCGCCGGGGCTGAGTGTCGCCGCCGAATCGCGCGATGCCGAATCACCGCGCGTAAGAAGGTTCTGCCGGACGAAGTCGATGTGTCCGCGCAAGCCGTAGAACATGTCGCCGAAGGCAGCGGGTACGACGATGCGGCTGACCGCACTTTCGATCTTGTCGAGCCGGTGGAGGAGATCCTTGCGATGGCTCGCGTCGTCTCCGTGCCGGAACGCTTCCTGCTCGACCTGAAGCAGCGCCTGGTACCACCGGTAAATGCGCGATTCAATCCGCCAGCGATAGATGGTCGGCGCAAACTTGACTGCGGGAATCAGGAGCAGCGCGATGGGGACCAGGAAGGCCAGGATGCGGGCGGCGAGGGTGGCCAGCCAGAAGGGGAAGACCCGGTAAAGGAAACCCTTGCCCGACGTAAAGTAGCGGGTTGCATCCTCGCTGATGCGGAAGTCTCCTTCGTGGAGTGCCGGAAAATCCCCGCGCTTGCGAAACAGGCCTGGAGTGCTGTGTATCTCGCGCGCTGCCTCGAGCAGCAGGTCCGACAAGGCCGGGTGGAGCGATTCGCGCGCAATGAGCTGGACAGTGGGGCCAACCAGATGTACCTCCTCGGCGGGAATGTCCGCCCCGAGATCGATGGCGCCGCGCGGGAGCACCAGCTTGTGTATCGATCCGACCCGGCGAACATAGGCGTCCGCCTGGGTGAAGCTGAACAGGCGGATGTCACCATCGCGCAGCAGTTTGCGGATGTAGGTACTCGAGGTGGAATCGCCCATGACGAAAAAGAGGTCGACCAGACCATCGCGCAGGGCTTTCTCCGGATCCGGGTAGTCGGTTTCATCGAACGTGGTGGTTCCGCCGGGCTCGATTCCGTTGGCCTTAAGCAACGCGCGCCCCAGTCCGTTGGTGCCGCTGCCCGGCGGGCCGATGTTTACGCGCTTGCCCGCAAACTGTGAGAGCAGTTCGCGCTTGGGGCCCCGGTAGAAAACCATCAGGGGCTGGTAATTGACTCCGCCCAGCGAGACCAGGTGCTCATAGGTCTTGCCGGCGCCGCCCCCTTCGAGGACGAAACCGACATCAATGTGTTGCTTGGTGTCGGCCAGTCGACGTAGATTCTCTTCCGACCCTTCCGAGGGCAGGATGCGCAGGGTGACGCCGCTGCGGGCGAGAATTTTCGCGTATCGGTCGGCATTCCTCTGGAAGCTGCTGCCTTCGGGGCCGCTGGTGATGGTAAGAGTCCTGGGCGCCGCCGAGTTCAGGAAGAAGAACGCTGCCAGCCCGACCGCCAGACACAGCGCGATCGTGATGGCGAGGGAGAGGACCAGACCGCGCCCGAAGAAGGATTCGAGCTTTTCGAGCAGCTTTGCCGGGAAGAAGCGCGTCATTCCGGTATATGTCCAAGGCTTGTGGATGGGGCGACCATGATGCCATTCTCGCCCAATCGGCCCAAGATATCCTGCGCGGGGTCCTGGCGGTAGAAGAGCCGCAACTGCGCGTAGACCTCCGGGTATTCGCCGCACAGCATCACCGGGTCCTCGAAGAACGCCTCGCTCGCCACGGCGAAGAACTCCGAAGGCAGTTCCGCCGCGTAGGGATCGAGCGCCGTCTGCTCGCCGGCGTCGACGCGGCGGCGGAAGTCGTCGAACGCCGGGCCCATGGCGGCACGCCAGGCCTGGCGCGACATGCCGGCGTGAAGCGGCGGCATTCCGTCGGCGTCGCCGCTGCGCATGTCGAGCTTGTGCGCGAACTCGTGTATCACCACGTTGATGCCTTCCGTCTCGCCGGGGTCGTCGAACCACGACAGCAGCACCGGCCCGCCGTGCCACGCCTCGCCCATTACCTCATCGTCGAATTCGTGCACGACGCCGTCGTCGTCGACGATCTCGCGCGGAATGACGAAATCGCCGGGGTAGATGACGATCCCGACCCAGCCGTCGTACCAGTCGAGACCGAGGTGCAGGACCGGCAGGCAGGCCTGCAGCGCGATCGACAACTGCATGGCGGGGGTAGGCACCAGGCCGCGGGCGCCGCTCCACTGCTTGGCGGCTATGAACTGCCGGGCGAAGTCCCGCAGCCGGGCGCGGTCGCTATCCGCCAGACGGGAGAGAAAAGGCAGCGTGGCCTCGACCGTCGGCCAGAGCTCCGGCGGAATCGGCAGCCGTTCGGCGCGTCGCCGCTGCCACCAGGCGAGCAGGCGACCGATCATCGGGTACGTCTCGTATTGAGCCAGATGCCGCCGAAGATCATGCCGATGCCGATCGCGTGGTAGGCGGCCGGCTGCTCGTCGAGGAAGACCATGGAAAGCAGGATGCCGAAGGCCGGGATCAGGTGCATGAACAGCCCGGCGCGGGCAGCACCGACCTCTGCCACGCCGCGGTTCCACAGGATGTAGCCGAGGAAGGCGGGGAATACGCCGGTGTAGACGATGCCGGCCACGGCGGCCGGCGTCGGCGTCAGGTGCCGGCCGGCGGAGGCTTCCCAGGCGTAGAAGGGCAGCAGCACCACGAGGCCGGACACGCTGATGGCGCCGAGGAAGGCCAGCGGATCCATCGCCGGCCGGCGCTGCAGCAGCAGCGTGTAGGCCGACCAGGTGAGCACCGATACCAGGATCCACACGTCGCCGACATTGAGCGTCAGTGCCAGCAGGCGCGCGACCTCGCCGTGCGCGACGATGGCCAGCACGCCGGTCAGCGATACCACGATGCCGAGTGCCTCGCGTCCGTGCAGGCGCTTGCCCTGGAACAGCCAGGCCATGAGCACGATCATGATGGGGACGAAGGAATTCAGCAGCATGCCGTTGATCGCGGTCGTGTGCTGCAGGCCTTCATAGGCCAGAGCGTTGTAGCCGGCGGTGCCGACTGCGCCGTACAGCAGCAGCCAGGGCCAGGCCGCGCGCAGGCGCGGCCAGTCGCGTCGCATCGGCCCCCAGGCAAAGGGCAGCAGGCAGAGCACGGCCACCGCCCAGCGCCAGAACGAAAGCGCGACCGGCGGCAGTTCGCCGCGGAAGGCGCGGCCGACGATCCAGTTGCCGGCCCAGAACAGGTTGGCGAGTGTCAGCAGCAGGTAGGGCGAGGCTTTCATGGCCGGGCCATTATGCCCGCCATGGGATAATCGCCCCATGGTCTCCGTGGTGCATTCCCTGCCGCCGGCCGCCGGCGCGGCGGATGCCCTGGCACGGCTCGGGGACGGCCTTGCGCCGGAGGCCGCCGCCCGGGTCGGGTCGGCGCTGGCCCTGGCGCGGGAAGCCTACGGCGAAGCGCGGCTCGGTACCGGCGAGCCGGTGCTCGAACATTCGATCGGCATGTCCCTGATCGTGGCGTCGCTCGACC
>CAYTFA010000277.1:0-3600 GCA_964436755.1 uncultured Rhodocyclaceae bacterium
ACGAAGGGACGATGCCCGACTGGGCCAAGGGCCAGGAGAACTTCAAGGACTACATCCTCGGCAAGTACGACAACACGCCGAAGACGCCGGAGTGGGCCGAGAAGATCTGCGGCGTGCCCGCGGCCGACATCCGCAAGCTCGCCGACATGTATGCGCGCACCAAGCCGGCGGCGCTGAAGGCCTCCTGGGGGCCGGGGCGCAACGCCTACGGCGAGCAGTACAACCGCATGGCGGCGGCGCTGCAGGCGATGACCGGCAACATCGGCATCCTCGGCGGCTGCGCCGAGGGCGTGGGCAAGGGCTGGCATGCCGAGAGCGTGGCCTATCCGTACGACGAGAACGCCAACCTATGGTGGGCGTCGATCAAGTCGGACCGCTGGGCGCACTGCGTGCTCAACTACCCCAAGGTCAAGCGCGAGGAGATCGGCTGCTGGCCGCGCGACGATGCGCTCGACGGCACCATCCCCAACATCAAGGCGATCTTCTGGCACGGCTCGGACTGGTTCAACCAGCTCACCAACATCAACAAGGAAATCGAGGCGATCAAGAAGCTCGAGCTGGTGGTCTGCTCGGACTCGACGATCACGCCCTCGGGGCTGTGGGCCGACGTGCTGCTGCCGATCGCCACGCACTTCGAGCGCCACGACGTGGCGCTGCCCTGGTACAAGGGGCACTACTACATCCATCGGCCCAAGGTCATCGAACCGCTGGGCGAGAGCCGCACCGACCTGCAGGTCTACACCGAACTGGCCTACCGGCTCGAGGCGCTCGATCCCGCGCTGAAGAACTTCGGCAAGCGCTACAACCCGCGTGCAGATCGCAGCTACTTCGAGAATCCCGATGCCGTCGACGAGGCCTACCTGGTCGCCTGGGGGAAGAAGGTGCAGGAGCACCAGGGCGTCAAGATGAGCTGGGAGGAGTTCAAGCAGCGCGGCGTCTACAAGTTCAAGTTCGACAAGCCGCTGGTCGCCTTCCGTGCGCAGATCGAGGAGGGCGAGCCCTTCGAGACACCGTCGGGCAAGATCGAGATCCTTTCGACGACGCTGGCCCAGGTCAAGGACTGGACCAGGACCCAGTACGGCTATCCGATCCCGGCCATCCCGAAGTGGATCGAACCCTTCGAGTGGCTGGGCCACGCGAAGGCCGCGGAGTATCCCTTCCACCTCGTCACGCCGCATCCGCGCTGGCGCACCCACTCGATCTTCAACAACATTCCGTGGCTGCGCGAAACCTACCAGCAGGAGGTCACGCTCAACGCGTCCGACGCACGCCGGCTCGACATCAAGACCGGCGACATCGTCGAGGTGTGGAACGAGCGCGGCAAGGTCGTCGTCCCCGCCTACGTCACCGAGCGCTGCATGCCGGGCGTCGCCGTCCTCTTCGAAGGTGCGTGGATGGACCTCGACAAGAAGGGCGTGGATCGCTCGGGCAATCCCGATTTCCTGACCAAGGACGAGCCGAGTCCGGCCGGCGCCTTCGCCTACAACACCATCCTGGCGAACATCCGCAAGACCACGCTGGAGCACCGCCCGGGCTGGGACAGCCAGGCGACGGCTCGCTCCTACATCTTCCGGCGCGATACCTGAGGCCGCGATCATGACCAAGAAACTCGACATGAAGGAAGTCAAGGTCGCCCTCCAGCGCAAGGTGGCGCAGACCTACGAGCCCGTAAAGCCGGCGAAGCAGCTCGGCTTCGTGCACAACAACGTCGATTGCATCGGCTGTCGCGCCTGCGAGATCGCCTGCAAGGACAAGAACGGCCTGCCGCCTGGGCCGCGATTCCGCCGCGTGATGTACATCGAGGGCGGAACCTATCCCGACGTGTTCGCCTACAAGGTGAACATGTCCTGCAACCACTGCGCGGAGCCGGCCTGCCTGCCGACCTGTCCGACCGGGGCGATCTGGAAGCGCGAGAAGGACGGCATCGTCGACATCGACTCGACGCTGTGCATCGGCTGCCGGCGCTGCGAGGCGGCCTGCCCGTTCGGCGCCCCGCAGTGGAACCCGAAGGAGCAGATCGTCCAGAAGTGCAACCTGTGCGTGGACGAGATCGAGGCGGGGCGCAAGCCGTACTGCGTCATGGCCTGCATGATGCGCGTGCTCGACATCGGCCCGATTCAGGGATTGTGGGACGGTAGCCACAAGACCACGGCCATCGGTCCGCACGACACGCCGGTACGCCAGGTGAAGAACATGGCCAGCCCCGAGCTGACGAAGCCTTCCATCGCCTTCGTCCCGCACAGCAAGGGCAAGGTGGATTGATGCTTTCCGCCGAGGTCGCCGCGGCCGTCGCGGGGGACTTCGCCACCCTGGCGCTGCTGCACGATGCCGAGCTGACGCCGGCGATCGTCGCCGGGCTGCGCGACGTCGGCTTTCCGGCCAACCTGGCGCTGGTGCCGAGCGGCGAACTCGCCCTCGGCAGCTGCGAGATGATTCGTTCGGCGCTGGTGGCCGCGCCGAACGAGGCGGGCGCCGCCTGGTACGACGAGTGTGCAGCGGATTACGCGGCGATCTACCTCACCGGCGCGTTCGGTGTCGCACCGAGCGAATCCTTCTGGCTCACCGACGACCATCTCGTCTGCCAGCAGCCGATGTTCGACCTGCGCGCCCTGTATGCCGCCGATGGCCTGGTTGCCCCCGATTGGCGCCGGCGCCCGGACGATCACCTGGTACATGAACTGCAATACATCGCGCACCGGCTCGGTCGTTCGTCATCGGACGAGGACTGGCGCCGCCTCGGTGAGTTCCTCGATTACCACCTGCTGCGCTGGCTGCCGGACTTCTCGGCGCGGATCGCCGATCGCTGCGGCACCCTGTTCTATGCCGCCCTCGCCATGATGACCCAGGGCTGGGCGCGCCAGCTGCGCGAACTGATCGCCGCCCATCTTGGTGAGCCCGTGCCGACGGCGGAGGAGATATCCACCCGCCTCGACTCGCGGCGCGTCGCAGACGTTCCCGAATTCCCCGTCCGATTCCTGCCCGGCGCAACCGGTCCGAGCTGGTAGCGGCAGCCGTGCCACGCCGGGTCGCTTGCAGTATCCTCGCGCCGTGAGCGAGCGTCCCCTTGACCTCAGCCGCCGCCTGATGCGCGGCGTCCTCCTTGCCGCCGGGGGCGCATCACTGCTCCTCGGCGGGCTGTTCCTCGGCCTGTATCGCCAGCAACTCGAAGGCGAGCGCGCCGAGGCGTCGCTCCACCTCAATCGCATGCTTCAGGTCACCTGGGAAAACGCCATGCTCAAGCGTGACGTCGAGGGGCTGCGCGACATCGTGGCCAAGCTCGGCACGCTGCCCGGCATCCGCGACGTGCTGATCCTGGCGCCTGGCGGCGAAGTGCGCTTCGCTTCCGATGCCGCCAGGCTCGGGCAGTTGCTGCCGGATGTGGCGCAGGCCACCGGCGCGGGAAGGCCCCTGAGCCGGTTCGAAACCCTGCCGACCGGCGGCGAGGTGTTGCGCTCGATCAATCCCGTGCCCAACCGCGAGCCATGCACACCCTGCCATGGTGCGGTGGCCGGACACCCCGTGAACGGCGTGCTGGTGATCGACTACGATGCGGCGCCGATCCGCGACGCCCAGGGCACGATCGTCGGCGTGGTCCTGGTG
>CAYTFA010000278.1:0-3593 GCA_964436755.1 uncultured Rhodocyclaceae bacterium
TTAAGTCCAAAGACCCGATCGCGCAACCTCCGCCCGCACGCCACGTTGCGTAGTGCACGCATGTTCACGGTGCCGTCAGTGGTGCCGAGATGGTTTTTCGGTCCCAAACCGCTCGTTCGCGGGGCCAAAGCGCGGCGTGGCTCGAAGTGCGAAACGTTCGCCACGTTCGATCATCGGACGGGTCGTATGTCAGCCACGCCACATTTCCGAGCGGGTTGCGATTGGCACCGATTGCCCGGCTTTGGGCGCACTCCCTAATCAGCCCCTCCCCTCGGTCATGCGCGGCCCTCCTGGCCGACGCCATTAACCCACTCCGCGCCGCTTATGTCGATTTGGTCGATGCAGCAAGTATTTTCCACCGCAAGGTGGCGTAGCGGCTAGCAAACCAAACGTCGCGGAACTACTCCCACCAGTGCGCGCTGCAGTCGACAAGCACGCGAAATCCTGCTCGTCGATTCCGTCTTTAGCTTCGCGTTTCACGTCCATACTGCTCCCTTCGTCGATCCCGCCCATCGACTGGACTCCGATTTGTCCGCCGTCTCACGCCGACGACTTTTTTTGACTACCACTCTACTATCGCGCCGATACTTATCGCAAGATCAATGCATTAGGCAGTACCCTAGCAAGATTGGCGACACCGTCGTCAGTCACTTTCGTATTTCGAAGGTAAAGGTTTCGAAGACTGGCCATTCCACACAAGTAAGAAAGTCCGCCATCCGAAATCTGACAGTTATTCAAGCTCAAATGCTCTAATTGCCTTAACTCGCCTAGCTGGACCAACCCGCCGTCGGTCACATTTGTGCCGTCCAGTATAATTACTTTAAGGGAATTCATTTGCGCCAGTTGACAGAGCCCGCTATCGCTGATCGGAGTATCACCTAGGCCAAGAATCTCTAGGCACGACAACTGACATATATGTGCAAGAGTGCGATCCGTAACCATCGTCCCACCTAGATCAATGTGCCGGAGCCTTGTAAACATGCGCAACTGCGTTAGTCCTACATCGGACACCCGGCAGTCACGAAGCCACAGTTCTTTCAGCTGCGTCAGCTTTTCAAGGTGCATTAAGCCAATGTCGGTCACCTTTGTGCCTTCAAGGTTTAAGTAACTTAGATCCGTCAGCCCACTGAGACATTCCGCTCCCGCATCAGTTATGGCGCAATTCTTAAGGTCCAAATACGTCAGTTGTCGTATTTTACGCAAGTGCTCAAGTCCTGCATCAGAGACCTGGGTGCCGCTGAGCGAAAGTCCCTGTAAATGCTCAACTTCGGCAAGTAACACAAGATCAGCGTCGACTACACTTGAATCATCGAAGAATACGTCGCGAATATCAAGTACGAAGTCCCAACCTAGGCAGTCAGCAAGCCAGGTCTTTAACCCCAAAAACGACGATGGCTTTGAGTAGGCAACACTTCCTCCCAACTGCCGAATGTGCTGTACAAGCCGATGCTGCACCACTCCTTGCTGCACACAGGTCCCCAGCAATCCGCAGACAGCGCCAAGCAACAGCAGCATGGCAAAAAACGTTCGTAAGCTATACTGATGCCAACGGCGGCGACGATTAGAAGTCGTTAGTGGTTTCTTCAGCGCTTCGCCGCATTTCGATCCCACGTGCTCACTAATTGTACGTGTCATATCTATCTAGCCTTTGCGTGGTGCCTACGAAGGCGCGAGTGGTCGATGTCGCGCGCACAAGCGACCCCGGATGCGTTTATCGCCATGTAGGGAGAGGCGCTGACATGCAAGCGACGCATACATCGCTAATGAGAAGGCATTGTCGATCTGAATGCGTCTCGTTCCAAGATACGTTTGTGGACTTTTCCATGGCACGCCATCTACCCCCCCCCCCACGACTCGCATAACCCGACGCTGCAGTTTCATTCTCGACCGTGTCAAAGCCTGAAGCTACGCCGACACTGACGTGCGCAGATGAGTTAAGCGTTTGCCAGAAGTGGGACGAAAGCGCGCGTCTGATGGCTCGTGCCGATTAATGCGCTCGCGCAAACGGGATCGATGAACACATCCTTAGGCTGCGTAAGCGTGCTGAGGCCCGTGTGGGCTACTAGGCGAATCGCGTTCGAATTGCCGATTATCGACGCGACACTATAAAGCTTATTGTTGAATGGCTCGAGAAATGCCGTAGCGACGGCTTCGGCAAACGACGGGCTGTCGCCTGCTCCGGCGAAATACTCAACGCGGTGCTCATTGAATATCGTTTCCGCGATATATAATACCAATGCTGAACGTGGCTTCAATGTGAATCTGGGCAAACGACACCAACTTGTTGACACGGCCTGCCACCTGCTGGCTGAGGAAATCTCTGGGTAGCCAACCGGCTGGTGCCTGGCAAATATCGATTCCGAATGAAAATAGCAAGTATTATGCATGTGGCATTGTCGCGTATCAAGGTAAATGGATTACAAAGTACAGCACGTGCTATTTCGGCAGTGGAGGGGGACGCACGGGAGCTATGGGTCGCGGTTCCTGGCGTCTACCAGGACAAAAGGTTTCATACTTTACAGCAGTTGTGTTTATGCCATCGTAGGTTATACGCCCTTTGGCTTTGTGCACTTTGCAGTGTGAGCGATTTGCTATTCCTTGGCAGGTCCACTGCATGCTGCTGTAGAGCGTATCTTTCGGCTCATAACCACAGGATGTTATATAGATGGTCGGCGCGGGGCAACCATTCTTAGTGAAGACTTCGTGCATTCCTAGCTCCAGGTCAATATTAGGGAGAACGCAGGTCTTGTCATCGCCGTTTGACTCGTGTCCATAGGAAACAACTCCACCCGGGTTTTCCACGCCACCTTGATGTCCAAGGAAATACACGGTACAGCATTTGTGAGTTTTAAGAAACTGAAGAATCTCGGTGACAGACTGCGGTTGTTGTAATATGTTGTTTTGTGCAATTGACAGTTCTGTCTTTGCGTAGTGGACTAGATTCGCATACAATCCCAGGGCTGTTCCGGAGTCGCCAGTGGACATCACTACGGCGCACGTTGTTGTTCCTGGTGATGGCAGGAGTCCCAATGGGTCTGTGAAAACCATTGGACGTTCATACTCGTACAGACTGTGATGCCCAGGTATGAGTATAATGTCACGAGTAAGCCACAGTCCAAGAGTTGGCGAGTATTGCCGGTTTCTTACGTAGCAAATGTCACTGTCGTTATCTCGATGATAGCCGGCGTAGAGCACGTGCCAGCAGTATGTGGTGGTGTCGGCCGGCGAGAAAAGCGGGCTTAATGTCGCGGATTGACCGTATGGAGAGTATGTGTATCTCTCCATTACGGCCGCAGATGACGTAATTATCGCGGTAACATTCCAATTCGCATCCTGCATTCCGTACAGTCGTTCATCGAGCGTCCCGTCATCGTCCGTATCGCGGTCGCGGAGCACGATGTCGTCCACGTAGCGGAGGCCCCACACGAACTGCCGCTCGGCGTCGCTCGACGAGTCGACGCGCTCCTCCACGACCTGCCATTGGCTCGGCTCGGTGTAGTAGAAGTGGCGGGTTTCGGAGAGCGTGCCCGAGGTGTATGTTTTCTTGACGGAGCGGCGTTTCGCGCCGTCGTATTCGTACTGCGCGACGGTGC
>CAYTFA010000279.1:0-3574 GCA_964436755.1 uncultured Rhodocyclaceae bacterium
GCCACCGGCGCGCCGGTCGAGAAGCCGCTGGCCAAGTTCTTCTTCGGCTTCTTCGCCGTCATGCTGTTGGCCTTCCTCAGCCCGGAAGGGCGCCGCCGCCTGCTGGTCCTGTCCGGCGGCTTTGCCGCCGTCGCCATCTGGATGCTGGTGGACCAGTATGCTCTGGGCCATCTCGAGAGCCACATCGCGCATTACGTCGACGAGGCGGGTACCTTCTTCAAGGAGCCGGAAAAGATCCGTCACTGGGGCGACAACGTACGTGTAATTAGCCACGGCGTCATCATCGGCCTCATCGCCGCCATGGCCATCGTCGTTGCCGGCGTGGCGAAGTTCCGCGGCTTTTCGCTGCTGCTGGCCCTGGTTCCGGCGCTGATGCCGGTGTTCTTCGTCCTCGAGTACTCCGGCTGGCTCTGGTTCTTCGGTCACAACCTGCATCCCTGGGGCGCATTCACCGTCAAACCCTTCATGCCGACGGTGTTCGGCGAAGGCAAGGTGGCGCAGTTCTCGACCTACTCCTATCCCTACTGGGGTTATGGCCTGCTGCTGATAGCCTTCGTCTGCCTGATGCTGGCGCTGCTGATGCGCCGCCGGCAAATGCGCGAGACGGGTACGGGCTGAAGCCATGAAGCGCTGGCGGGCCTTGCTACCGGCCCTGCTGCTTGGCGTATCGACGCTGCTGGTGGCGCGTCCGGCGGACAACGACGAGGACAAGCCGCGCGGGCTGGGTGCCACGGCGGACCTTTCGCAGGCACCGCGTGTCGGCGTGGATCGGCCCAAGCCGACCTACATGCTCAGCGAACGCGATTCGCGCGTGCATGGCCTGAAGCCTTTCCAGCCCCTGGTCGATGCGGCTCCGGCCGGTTCCACCCTGCGCCCTCCGCCCGGCAGCTATGTCGGCCCCGTCGTCGTTAACAAGCCACTGGTCATCGATGGCGGCGGCCAGGTCACAATCGACGCCGGCGACCGCGGTACGGTATTTTCGCTCGAGACCGACGGTGCCACGTTGCGCGGCCTCCATCTCACCGGCTCCGGTGATTCGCACGACACCGACGACTCCTGCCTCGACGTGCGCGGCCATCGCAATACGATCGAAAACGTCGTGATCGACAACTGCCTGTTCGGTATCGATCTAAAGCAGTCGAACGACAACGTGCTGCGCGGCAACCGCATCAGCTCCAAGCCGCGCGAGCTCGGGGTGCGCGGCGACGGGCTGCGCCTCTGGTACAGCGACCGCAACCTGGTCGAGGGCAATGAGGTGCTCGATTCGCGCGACATGGTGGCCTGGTATTCGCACGACAACGTCTATCGGCGCAACGTCGGCAAGCGCAGCCGCTATTCGATCCATTTCATGTTCGCCAACAACAACGTGATCGAGGACAACGCCTTCTACGACAATGCCGTCGGTGTGTACTTCATGTACACCGAAGGGGGCGTCATGCGCAACAACCTCGTCTCGCACGCGACCGGCGCCGCAGGCATGGCGATCGGTTTCAAGGAAGCGAGCAACACGGTGATCGAGGGCAACGAGATCATCTATTGCGCGGTCGGCATCGGCTCCGACCTTTCGCCGTTCCAGCCCGACAGCAAGATCTGGATTCGCAACAACCGCTTTGCCTACAACGGCATCGCCGTCAAGCTGACCTCGGAACTTGGTGGCAACGTCGTCACCGACAACGTGTTCGAGGGCAACCTGACCCACGTTGTCCAGGCCGGGCGCGGCAAGGCCGGCCTCAACGAGTGGCGCGGCAACTACTGGGATGACTATCAGGGCTTCGACCGCGACGGCAACGGCATTGGCGACACCGCCTACGAGCTGTATTCGTATGCCGACCAGATCTGGATCGAACTGCCGCCGGCACGCTTCTTCAAGAACTCGCCGGTGATGGAGCTGCTCGACTTCCTCGAGCGGCTCGCGCCTTTTTCCTCC
This sequence comes from uncultured Rhodocyclaceae bacterium, assembly GCA_964436755.1. Classification (GTDB taxonomy): domain Bacteria; phylum Pseudomonadota; class Gammaproteobacteria; order Burkholderiales; family Rhodocyclaceae; genus Sulfuritalea. The sequence continues at coordinate 1,928 of CAYTFA010000279.1, forward strand.
CCGGAACTTACGCTCAAGGATGAGCGGCCGCGTTTCGCCAAGCCGGCCGGCGCCACCAAGGTGAAGACATGAGCGATGCCAAGCCTGCCGCCGCGGCCAAGCCGCCGCCGTCACGTGAGCGCATGCAGCAGGCGCGGCGCAAGTGGCTGCGCACGATCCTGCTTACCGGCGGTGTAACCGGCGCCGCACTTTCCGGGTTCCTGCCGCTCGTCTATGCGCGAACCAAGCGACTGCGCCCGCCCGGGGCGCTCGACGAGAAGGACTTCCTCGCCTCCTGCATCAAGTGCGGGCAGTGCGTGCAGGTGTGCCCGGTGCAGGCGATCAAACTGGCTGACCTCGTCGATGGCTTCGGCGTCGGCACCCCCTACATCGACGCACGCGAACAGGCCTGCGACTTTTCCTGCGATGCGGTGCAATGCATCCTTGCCTGCCCGACCGGCTCGCTGGTGTACAAGAAGCCCGAGTTCCTCGGCGTACGCAAGGGGGCCCAGCTGGCCGCCAAGCCCATCCTCAAGGCCAAGGAAAAGGATGCCGAGCCGACGCTGAACCTCAAGGAGCGCATCGGCGTGGCGCGCCTGGTCCGCCAGGAGTCCTGCCTGGCGATCCAGGGCAAGGGCTTCAAGGGGCAGGCGCGCGGTGCCGACTTCAAGGGTCGCATGCGCTACATGGAGGTGGATCGGTGGAAGCCGATCAAGGTTGCCGACCACCCCTACGACGTGGCCGAGTGCGACCTCTGCGTGCGCGAATGCCCGGTCAAGGGCGCCATTTCGATTGAGACCGTGTTCGCCCCGGATGGCACCAAGCGCAAGTCGCCGGTCGTGCATGAGCCCTGCGTCGGCTGCGGCGTCTGCGAGATGGTCTGCCCGGTCGAGCCGGCCTGCATCGTGGTCGAGGCAAGGGAGGTATGGCATTCATGAACACCTTCCTGCGTCGCCGTTTCCGCGATCAGATCGCCGTGATGTTCGGGCGCGAGCCCTCCAAGCCCGCGGCGATCTCCGAGCGCGCCCAGCAGATCCACGTCATCAAGCGCGCCACCAACAAGGAGCGCCTGCAGCAGGCAATGATCGATCATGAGAAGGCGGCGAAGGTGCACACCTGGCGCAACCGGCGCTGGGCCGTGCTGATCCTCGCCAACCTGCTGTTCGTCGTCTCCTACGGCTTCGACATCCAGATTCTTGAAGGCGCGCTCACGGCATCCCGCTTCATCGGCTTCCACCTGATCGACCTCAATTCGGCCTTGCAGGTGATGCTGGCGCACAAGCACATCATCGTGAACCTGGTGATCGGTACGGCAACGGTTTTCGTGCTCTGGCTGCTGGTCGGCGGGCGCACCTTCTGCTCCTGGGTCTGCCCATACCACCTGCTGGCCGAATGGGCGGAGAAGATCCACCTGTGGCTGGTGAAGAAGAAGCTCGTCACCGACCAGCCCATCGATCGCCGGCTGCGTACCGGTTCCTGGCTCGTCTTCGCCGTGCTGGCGTTCGCCACCGGCTATACGGTGTTCGAGTCCATCTCGCCGACCGGCATCGTGTCGCGTGCGCTGATCTACGGGCCGGGGTTGGCGCTGCTCTGGGTGCTCGCGCTGCTGGTGTTCGAGGTCTTCTTCTCGCGCCGCGCCTGGTGCCGCTATGCCTGCCCGATCGGCCT
>CAYTFA010000280.1:0-3557 GCA_964436755.1 uncultured Rhodocyclaceae bacterium
CCTGTGTCGCTGCGCGGCACCAGGTACGGCGACAGCGGCAAGACGGAGTTGGTGATGTTCGGGTTGTAATAGATGGTGTTGCAAAGGTAGTTGCGGCGGCCAGGACCCCACGCATCGGCCGTCTCGAGGCTGTCCGGCATGTAGTCGAGGTTCATGGAGCCCGAGTCGTCGAACACCAGCATGATGTTCGGCTTGATGTCCGAGGAGCGGCGGTTGGCCAAAGGCGCAGTCGCGATGTCGGTACCGGCGGCAAGCACCGGCTGGTTGACCGCGGCGAGGAAGGGCGCGGACCCGAAGAGGCCGGCGACGAGTTTGGCGAGCAGTTTCTTGTCCATGGCTTGCCTTCCTAGAAGAGCATTACTTCGACGTAGCTCAGGGTATTGCGCGGCCCTTGCACGCGTGCCGTGACACGGTAGTAGGGTTGCACGGTCTGGCTGAAGCAGTCCTTGGCTTCCTTGAGGCCCTTGCAGGCCGTCTGGTTGCCGCTGGTTCCCAGCACACAGGACTGGATGGCCTGGGTGCCGCCCGCGTATTCGCGGACTTCGTTGGTGGAACCTTCCATGTTGCACATGCGATGTACGACGTAGCGCACCGTGTTGCCCGCGGTGTCCGCGCCGGCGCCGTCCGGTCCGGCGGCGACGGTCGAAGCGCCGGTGGCGGTCCAGTCGTAGGTGAGCGGATCGAAGGGCGGGTTTGCAGCCTCGTCACGGTGCTGGCAGCTGTTGTCGGTTGCGGTGCTCGCCCAGTCCGCGGTGGAGGTGTAGCACGAGGCCGGGAAGTAGCCGTCCACTCCGGAGGCCAGCTGCCCCTGCAGGCGCGGAATCGAGGCCAGACTCGGCGTCGTCAGCCAGGTACGGGCGGATTCGATACCGCGGTCCGCGGCGGCGGTTGCGCCTTGCTTGAACGCGAGGTTGCCGACGATCACGGCGCCGAGGCCGACCTGGCGGAACAGGGCGATGCCGGCAAAGGTGATGGTGATCAGCATCACCAGGGCAATGATGAGGACGACACCGCGTTGGCCTCGGCGAGCGGGACCGATGCGGCGTTCCATGCGGCGGATTCGGGCGGCCATCAGCGGGATCCCCACATCACGTTCTTGAGCGGAATGATCGACTCGTACACCTTGTAGCGATAGTGGCGCCAGTCGTTCGGATTCTTCGACGGGCTGGTCAGGGTACTGGTCGTATAGCTGTCGCTCGTGCCATCCAGATTGGTCATGGTGAAGCTGCCGCCGGCCCAGGAGGGGGCGACGGCGGCGCTGCCGCTGGCGGGCACGCCCCAGGTTTTCTCGAACTGGTCGCTGCGCGCAAGCAGGGCGACGCGTACGGCCCAGACGAAGGCATTGCATCCGGCCGGTATGTCGGTGCGCCAGTCGGGATTGTTGGTCGGGGTACACAGCGGTTCCGCTGCGCTGCCCGGTGTGGTGGCGATGCCGTATTCCGCCTGCAGGTTGATGACGTTGTCGGCGACGTCGGTGACGTCGTTGACGCTGTCTGCCGTTGCCGCTCCGGTGGTGTTGTTGACGCTGTCCACCCAAAAGTCGTTGACGAAAGACAGCGTGCGATTGTTTCGTATGTGCCATACACGGCGCTGCGGAGACGGGCCGAGCACATAGACGTTGGGCAGGCGGTCGCCGGGCGGCGCGGCCACCGTCATCCCCGAGGCGCTGTTGTAGCGCGGGGCCGTCGAGGCGCCGGTGTAATGATGGGTGTAATTCGATGTGCCGAAGGCGACCGTCAGCCTGTCGGAATTCGTATTGTCGGTCACCTCCGCCAGCTGGCAAGTCGTGCTGTTCTGCGCAACGACGATGAGGTCGCCCATCTCGATGCCGCCGCGGCCCCCGATGTCCATGGTGACCGATGTACTGGTCGAGGAAGTGAAGGGCTTGGCACCGGCCGCGCCCGTGCCGAAGAAGCGCGTCGTCGATATGCCTTCCGAACTGGCATAGAGGATGATGACCTGGTCGGGCGCACCTGCGGTCCCGTCGACGATCTGCAGCGGAACGAGCGGGAACGAGTAATTGTGGCTGGCGTCGGTAGTGGACGAGAGCCCGTCCGCTGCCGCCGTGTTCGGTCGGCTCGATTGATAGGCGGCCACCGAGCAACCCAGATCCTGGGCGTTGCCGAAGCCGAAACCGGCCAGCCGCAGGTCGCGCTCGAAGCGGAACATTGCCAGGGCGCCGCTGATCATGGCGCCGCCGCCCGAAGCCGTGGCACGCTTGCTCCTGTCCCAGCTCTCGAACATCTGGAACATGATGAGGAAGGTCAGCAGAGCGAGCACCATGCTGACCAGGACCTCGATGAGCGAAAAGCCGCCCGAGCGCCGAGGCCCGATGATGACGCGCGCCGACGATGGGAGTCGATCAGTCAATGTAGGCCACCACGGAATGGCTGTGGAAGGTGCGGTCATTGGCGCCTTGCCAGCAAAGGGTGACACGGACCTGGTTCATACCGGGCACCGTCGCGCTGTCGGTGAGGACCTGGATGCGCGCATCGGTGGCGCCGGGTAGGCCCTTGCCGGGTATCGCATTGCCGCCGCTGTCCTGGCCTTTGACGGTCTTGATCCAGTCGGTGACGATGGCGTTGGTTGAGGCCGTACCCGAAAACGGGCAGCAATTGGTGGCTGCCGAGGTGGCACAGGCAGTACCGGTGGGCTGGTGCGCAAAGGTGGCAAAGCTAGTTGCGTCGACGTTGCCGCTGGTTGAATCGTGTACGACGCCGATGCGAATCTGGCTGGTCAACTGGTCGATCAGGTGTTCGGCCTCGGAGCGGTATTGCGAGTCGTTCTGGGCCGCGATCGATACGGCCTGCATCGAGATCATGGCGAGGATGCCGATCGCGAAGATGGCGATGGCGATCAGCACCTCGAGCAGGAAAACACCCTTCTGACCGTGCCTCATGTGCGCTCCGTTCATGATCCGCAGGCCCGCGTATCGGTGGAAGCCACCGCCGGGTCGCACATGCGCGTCTGGCCGCCGCGGCTGAGGCGCACTCGCAGGCAGCGTACCGGCCCGGCGGGTGTGTCACCGGTGCAGTTGCCGGCCTGCGGATTGGTGAAATCGAACGTTGCAGGCGCGGTCAGGCCGACCGGCGCGCCGAATCCGTCGAAGGTCACACTGGCGACGCTGCCCGTGATCCCGATAGGCGAATTCGCCGCGGAAGCCGCCCCGCTGCCTTCGGCGCCGGACTTGCCCTCGACGAAGGTGTTGCCTCCGGCGACCAGAACGCGGACCATCCAGCTGCGGCCGGTCGTGCTGGTGGTCGTGGTATCGACGTTGGCGGCAATCGGGTCGACGGTGGTCATGATGAATTCGACGCGCTGGTTCAACTTGACCGCCTCGGCGCGCGCCAACTGCAGGCCGGCCATGAACACTTCGGCCGTAGACATCACGCGCTGGTTGGCGATATAGGTCCGATAGCTGGGCAGGCCCAAGCCGAGCAGAACCGCCATGATGGCCAGCACCACGACAATTTCCACCACGCTGAAGCCTGCCTGCGATCTCATGTTCAACAGGTGCCGCTCTTGTTGGTTACCCAGCACGCGGCATTGCCGTTCCA
>CAYTFA010000281.1:0-3556 GCA_964436755.1 uncultured Rhodocyclaceae bacterium
CACCGTCATGGGCCACGTCGACCACGGCAAGACCTCGCTGCTCGACTACATCCGCAAGACGCGCGTCGCCCACGGCGAGGCGGGCGGCATCACCCAGCACATCGGTGCCTACCACGTCGAGACGCCGCGTGGCATGATCACCTTCCTCGATACCCCGGGCCACGAGGCCTTCACGGCGATGCGGGCGCGCGGCGCCAAGGCCACCGACATCGTTGTCCTGGTCTGCGCCGCCGACGACGGCGTGATGCCGCAGACGCGCGAGGCGATCCACCACGCCAAGGCTGCCAACGTGCCGCTCGTGGTGGCTGTGACCAAAGTAGACAAGCCCGAGGCCAACCTCGAGCGGGTCAAGCAGGAACTCATTGCCGAAAGCGTGATCCCCGAGGAGTACGGCGGCGAATCGCCGTTCGTCGGCGTCTCGGCCAAGACGGGCCATGGTGTTGACGAATTGCTCGAGCAGGTGCTGCTGCAGGCAGAGGTTCTCGAACTCACGGCACCCGTCGATGCGCCGGCCAAGGGCCTCGTCATCGAAGCGCGCCTCGACAAGGGCCGCGGTCCGGTGGCAACGATCCTGGTGCAGTCGGGAACATTGCGCCGCGGCGACGTGCTGCTGGCGGGGGCGGTGTTCGGCAAGGTGCGCGCCATGAACGACGAGGACGGCAAGCCCATCGAGGCGGCCGGCCCCTCGATCCCCGTGGAGATCCAGGGCTTGACCGACGTACCGGCGGCCGGCGACGAGGGCATGGTGATCCTCGACGAGCGCAAGGCGCGCGAAATCGCCTTGTTCCGCCAGGGCAAGTTCCGTGACGTCAAGCTGGCCAAGCAGCAGGCGGCAAAGCTGGAGAACATGTTCGAACAGATGGCCGAAGGCGAGGTACGCACGCTGGCGCTGGTCATCAAAGCCGACGTGCAGGGCTCCCAGGAAGCCCTGGTGCAGTCGCTGAGCAAGCTGTCCACCGACGAAGTCAAGGTGAATGTCGTCCATGCTGCGGTCGGTGGCATCAGCGAGTCGGACATCAACCTGGCCGCAGCATCAAAGGCCGTGGTGATCGGCTTCAACACCCGCGCCGATCCGGGCGCGCGCAAGGCGGCCGAAAGCCTGGGCGTCGATATCCGCTACTACAACATCATCTACGCCGTGGTTGACGAGGTGAAGGCGGCGCTGTCGGGCATGCTGGCGCCGGAACGGCGCGAGGTCGTCATCGGCATGGTGGAAATCCGCCAGGTGTTCCGCATCTCGAAGGTCGGCGCGGTGGCGGGCTGCATGGTGCTCTCCGGGCTGGTTCGGCGCAATGCGTCGGTGCGTGTGCTGCGCGACAACACGGTGGTGCACACCGGCGAGTTGGATTCGCTCAAGCGCTTCAAGGACGACGTGCGCGAAGTCAAGGAAGGCTTCGAGTGCGGCCTCAGCCTGAAGAACTACAACGACATCCACGAGGGCGACCAGCTCGAAGTCTTCGAGGTCCAGGAAGTCGCCCGCACGCTGAGCTAGCGCCATGGCAGCCAAGCGGGGCGCCGGCCACGGCTTCGAGCGCGCTGACCGTGTTGCAGAGCAGATCCGCCGCGAACTGGCGGATCTGCTGCGCTTCCATCTCAAGGACCTGCGCATCGCGTCCAAGCTGACGCTGGTGACCCTCACAGACGTCGAGCTGACGCCTGACTATGCGCACGCCAAGGTCTTCTATACGTCGCTCGCCAACGCCGAGGAAAATCGTGCGATAGAGGAAGGCTTGCGCCGGTCGGCAAGCTACCTGCGGCGCGAGCTTGGCCGCCGCATTCGCATCCACCACGTTCCCGAGCTGCACTTCGCCTTCGATCCCTCCGTCGGCGAGGGCGCGCGCCTGTCGCGGCTGATCGACGAGGCGGTCGCCTCCGACCGGAAGCCGGAAGGCGAGTGAGCGCAGCTCCCTCCGCCCCGCGCCGGAGCCGTCGCCGGCTGGACGGCGTGCTGCTGCTGGACAAGCCGCTGGGAATGACCTCCAACCACGCCCTGCAGGCGGCGCGGCGCCTGTTCAACGCGGCCAAGGCCGGCCACACCGGTACCCTGGACCCGCTGGCCACCGGCCTGCTGCCGCTGTGCTTTGGCGAGGCGACCAAGTTCTCCGGCGAACTGCTGGGCGCCGACAAGCGTTACCGGGCGACGATACAGCTCGGCGTGACGACGACGACGGCCGATGCCGAGGGTGAGATCCTCGCGCGCCGGCCGGTGGCGGCCGGCGCCGAGAGGCTGCAGGAGGTTCTCGCGCAGTTCGTCGGCGAGATCGACCAGGTGCCGCCCATGCATTCGGCGCTCAAGCACCAAGGGCGGCCGCTTTATGACTATGCGCGGGCGGGGGTCGAAATCGTGCGGCCGGCGCGGCGTGTTTGCATCCATTCGCTGCACCTGGGCGAGTGGGATGCGGCGGCGGCCCGCCTTGTTGTCGATGTTGAGTGCAGCAAGGGGACCTATGTGCGCACGCTGGCCGCGGACATCGGCGAGCGGCTGGGCTGTGGCGCGCACCTGGGTGGACTGCGTCGCACCGGCATCGGCGTACTCGATGCGGCCGCGGCGCACACGCTCGACGCCATCGAACGGATGCCCGAGGCGGCCCGCGACGGGGTGCTACTGCCCGTGGACGCGCTGCTGCACGGGCTGCCCGCCGCGCACCTGGGCGCGGTCGATGCCTCGCGCCTGCGCCACGGCCAGGCGGTGCGCTGGTCGGGTGCGGCGGATACCCGCATGCGCGCCTACGACGGCGAGGGAGCGCTTATCGGCCTGTGCCACCTGGATGCCGAGGGCTGGCTGTGCCCGCAACGCCTCGTGGCGACGGAACAGGCCGGACCCCACGCGGCAAATTCTTGATCGGAACGCGGTCAAGCGGCTATAATCCACGGTTCTCCAAGGACCGACACGACAGACTCAGCAAGGAACAAAAAATGGCAATTTCCACCACCGACAAGGCCAAGATCGTCGCCGACTACCAGCGTGCCCAGGGCGATACCGGCTCCCCCGAAGTGCAGGTCGCGCTGTTGACCGCGCGCATCAACGACCTCACCGATCACTTCAAGTCGCATACCAAGGATCACCACTCGCGCCGCGGACTGCTCAAGATGGTCAGCCAGCGCCGCAAGATGCTCGACTACCTGAAGCGCAAGAACGCAGACGGCTATCGCTCGCTGATCGAGCGGCTCGGCCTGCGCAAGTAACGCCCGCTCCGGATCGTCCCGGATTCCCCCACGCATGAAGCGCCTCGCGCCAAGTCACGCGCAGGCCTGCTGATCAGGCCGGTACAGCCTTGATGGCCGTACCGGCTTTTCTCTTTTCCGGAAAGGAAACTCTGTGCTGAACGCTATCAAGAAGACGTTTGCCTACGGTGACCACACGGTCACGCTCGAATCCGCCGAAATCGCCCGCCAGGCTGGCGGTGCCGTCATGGTGCACATGGAAGACACCGTGGTGCTCGCTACGGTCGTCGGTGCGAAGAACCCCAAGCCCGGCCAGGATTTCTTCCCGCTCACCGTCGATTACCAGGAAAAGACCTACGCGGCCGGCCGCATTCCCGGCGGCTTCTTCAAG
>CAYTFA010000282.1:0-3542 GCA_964436755.1 uncultured Rhodocyclaceae bacterium
GTCGTTCAGTACATAGCCGCGTGGATCGGCCGGGTCGATGAGACCGTCCTGGCCGTGGCTCGTATAGGGGTCGAGGGCGACGTCGGTGATCACGCCGAGTTCGGGGAATTCCTTCTTGAGCCTGGCGACGACGGTAGGCACCAGCCCGGACGGGTTCCAGGCCTCCTCGGCGCTCTCGCTCTTCTTGGTTCGGTCGATGACGGGGAACAACGCCAGCGCCGGCACGCCGAGGTTCAGCGCCTTCTCTGCGACGGGAAGCAGCCGGTCCAGGGTCATGCGCTCGACGCCCGGCATGGACGCGACGGCCTCGGTTCTCGAACTCCCCTCGAGCACGAACACCGGGTAGATGAGGTCATCCGCAGTGAGCGCATGCTCACGCATCAGGCGCCGGGAAAAGTCGTCGCGGCGCATCCGGCGCATGCGGGTCGAAGGGAATACACCTTTTGGAATCATTGTCTTATGCCTGGAGATCGGGTCAAAATCACTTGAACTTTAACGTATGGGGCCTATCATAGTCCGCAGACGGTCGGGGTCCGCTCCACCGTCTCCCGCTTCACCTCCCTGAGCGGGTTGCCTTGAATTCTCAAGGTGTTTCGCCCTCGACCTTCTCCCCTTTGGTCGGGGGCTTTGTTTTCCAGCCGCGGGGCTGATTATAGGACGTCGGCTTCATCGTTCCCTCCGTGTGTCGGCGGGCTGGTCAGCCAGGCGCCAATCACTGCCTCGGCTTCCTCGATGCCGGTGCGCTTGAGGCTGGAAAACAACTGGACGCTTACCTGCGCGCCGAACGGCGCCAGTTCCGCCCGGGTGTCGCGCAATGTCTTGGCCTGTTCCTGCCGCGTCAGCTTGTCGGCCTTGGTCAGCAGGCAGTGCAGCGGGCGTCCGGTCGGCCCGAACCAGCCGATCATCTTCCAGTCGAGGTCGGTCAGCGGTCGCCGCGCATCCATGATCAGCACCAGGCCGATGAGGCTGCGCCGCCGCGTGAGGTAATGCTCCAGCAGCGACTGCCAGCGCGCGCGCGTGGCGACCGGGACCTGCGCATATCCGTAGCCGGGAAGGTCGACCAGTGCGGCGCCGTTCTTCAGGCGAAACAGGTTGATGAGTTGCGTGCGCCCCGGTGTCTTGGAAACGAAGGCGAGCCGGGTATGCCCGGCCAGCGTGTTGATGGCGCTCGACTTGCCGGCGTTCGAGCGTCCGGCGAACGCGACTTCCGGGCCGGCGGCAGGGGGCAGCCCGGCGGGTTCCGCGACAGAGGTTTCGAAAGTGGCGTGACGGAACAGTGACATGGGGAAGGTCGCGCGGCGATCGCCACGGGATGGGGCGAGCAGAAACACGGCGGGCTGCGCTAGAATAACAGGTTTGAATTCCCGCTTTCCGAGGAGTTTCCGTCCATGAAGCGTTCCCTGCTTACCCTGCTGTGCGCGATGACTGCGTTCGGTGCCCACGCCTCCGAAGCGGCCAAGACGGCCCCCAAGGGAGATGCCGCCCGCGGCCAGGCCATCGCCTCGACGGTATGCGTCGCTTGCCACGCCGCGGACGGCAACAGCACGCTGGCGGCCAACCCGAAGCTGGCCGGCCAGCATGCGGATTACCTGCTCAAGCAGATGCGCAACTTCAAGGCCGCCGACGGCAAACAGCCGGAGCGGGTCAATGCCGTCATGAACGGAATGATCGCCGCGTACAACGATGGCCAGATGCGCGACCTTGCCGCGTACTTCTCCGCGCAGGTCCAGAAGGGCGAAACCGCCAAGAACCGCGAGACCGTGGAGTACGGCCAGAAGCTCTACCGTGCCGGTGACCAGGCCAAGGGCCTGCCCGCCTGTGCCGCCTGCCACGGCCCGGCCGGTGCAGGCATTCCCGCCCAGTACCCGCGCATCGGCGGCCAGTTCGCCGAGTACACCGAAGCGCAGTTGAAGGCCTTCCGCGAAGGTAGCCGCGCCAACGACCCGAACAAGATGATGCGAATGGTCGCGATCAAGATGACCGACGCGGAAATCAAGGCGGTTTCCGACTACATCGCCGGGCTGCGCTGAGGTCCGGGCGGGCGCGCCGCCGCAGTCGGCCGTCTCAGGCGGCCGGCCTGGCCAGCAGGCCGGGCAGCTTTTCCTTGATGTAGGCCGCGTAGCCGCGGTCGCCGTCCAGCACGTGGCGGACGAACCATTCCTCGAAGAAGGTAACCAGGCTTTCGCCGGTCGGCTTCGCTTTCAGCTGTTCCTCCAGCCTGGCCATTTGCGTGCGCAGCCGGTCATGCGATGCCGCATGGTCGTCACGGTCGGGAAAGCCGATGATTTCCAGCAGCGCATCTTCCACCTCGAGGTGGAACCGGACGTAATCGGTCAGTTGCGCCAGGAAGAAATGCAGGATGTGCCAGGGGTCGCGCTTGCTTACGGCGTTTTCCAGTGCCAGCAGATGCTCGAAGATTTTCCGGTGCTGGCTGTCGATGGCCTCGATACCGAGGGCGAAACTGTCATCCCATTTCATTTCGTGCATTCCAGGGCATGGCCCGCGCTAGTCGCCCCGCTCGGCGAGGCGCCATTCTAGCGGCGAGCGACAGGCCGCGGGCGGGTCAGCGCCCGAACGTCGACCTTCCGCCGCTGACTCGCACGATTCCGGCCAGGTCGCGCCATTGGCCGATATGCGCGAAGCCAGCGCACTCGAGCAGGCTGCGTACCGCCTTCGCCTGATCGTAGCCATGCTCGAGCAGCAGCCAGCCGCCATCCACCAGGTGACCGGGGGCGGCTTCGATGATGGCGCGGATGGAATCCAGCCCGTCGATGCCGCTCGCGAGCGCACTGCCGGGTTCGTACCGCAGGTCGCCGGCGGTGAGGTGTGGATCGCCCAGTGCGACGTAGGGTGGATTGGCGACGACGAGATCGAAAAGCTCGCCGCCCAGGGCCGCAAACCAGTCGCTGGCCACGAAGCGCACGTTGGCGCCGTGACGCTGCGCGTTTGCCTCGGCGACGGCCAGCGCTGCCGGCGCAATATCCGCCGCGGCAACACGCGCCGACGGCCGTTCGCAGGCGAGCGTGATGGCGATGCAGCCGCTGCCGGTGCCGAGGTCCAGCACGGCGGCCGGCACATCCGGCTCGACGATGGCCAGGGCGCGCTCGACCAGCAGTTCGGTTTCCGGGCGTGGAATCAGTACCGCCGGCGACACGGCGAAGTCACGGCCGTGGAACTCGCGGTGGCCGACAAGGTAGACCACCGGCTCGCCGGCCGCGCGCCGCGCGGCAAGCGCGGCGAATGAACGCAGCGCTTCGCCGGCCACGGCTTCGTCGTCGTGGGCCAGCAGCCACTCGGCCGGTCGCGCAAGCACGTGACCGAGCAGCAGACGCGCCTCGTTCGCGGGCAGCCGGCGCCGCGCCGCGGCGAGCGCCTGCGCGACCGTGGTCATTCGCCCAGCGCCGCCAGTTGTTCGGCCTGGTGTTCGGCGACCAGGGCGCCGATCAGTTCGTCGAGTTCACCGTCCATGACGGCGTCGATCTTGTAAAGCGTCAGGTTGATGCGGTGGTCGGTGACGCGCCCCTGCGGAAAGTTGTAGGTGC
>CAYTFA010000283.1:0-3534 GCA_964436755.1 uncultured Rhodocyclaceae bacterium
TCCAGTTGATGATCGCGCCATTGCTGTTCGTGACGTTCAGCACCTTGCCGACCTGGTTAAAGGTCGCGCTGCCTGCGGCTACCGTGGGATCGGTAGGTAGGGCCTGGACGGCGGAGGTGAAGCAGGTGGCGACGGCCAGCGCCATCAGCTTGGCGCGCGATTTCGGCAGCCAATCGGAACCAGCGTTGGGGGGGGTAAAGGAGGGGTTGCGCATGGGGACTCCCGGGTGCGGAGGCGTACTACCAGATGCTTGTGATACTAGCATTTTCGCCACCCCGCCGCGGAAGGAAATAATTGGCATTTCCGCGCTGGCGGGGCATGCACCGGGGAGGTGCGCGGGCGTGCCGCGTTCAGCCGATTCCGCCGGCCCCCGTTATTGCAGCTGGCAGACAATGTCCTCGAACTTGCCGTTGGCTTCGGAGACCAGGGTTTCGTGGCGGCGGAACGTGACGGACAGAGTCGTTCCCAGGGAAGATTGCAGACGCGCTGAGATGGTGCTTGCTTCCGCTCCGGTAAGTTCCCGTTCTCTGACGTAATGAAATTCGAATCGGTCAATATGCGTCTGGACGAGCCGTCTCTGGACAATCTGCAGACCTTCGGTTGCGGCCGGCAGTCCGTCAAACCAAAGCGTTCGGCCGTCCGCAGTCCGTAGCATGTTGCGGCTGCGGCCCATGATTCGCGCGAGATGCGGCAGGCCGCGGCCGCAGGCGCACGGCCCGGCCACTTCGGCGTAATCGCCGATTGCGTAGCGGATCAGCGGCATGGCGAAATTGTGCAGCGTGGTGATTACGACCCGGCCAGTTTCACCGGGAACGCAGGCGCTGCCGTCATCGCGCAGGACTTCGACGCGAACGTTCGCGGCCATGACGTGATAGCCGTCGCTGTCGGGGCATTGCAGCGCAATGTGGCCACACTCCTGCGAGGAATACCCATCCACCACGGGAACTTTCCAGACTTCCTTCGCCAGCGAAGGCAAGTCCGGCGGCATGACTTCGCCGAAGACCCACAGTTGCTTGAGCGACGGTAGCTGAATGTTCTTGTGGCGCGCCATCAGGAGCAGGGCGTGCAGGTTGGAGGGGTAGGTCTGAAGGTAGGTCGGCGCTTCGGCTACCAGCCAGTCGAGCTGACGGGCGACATCGGTCAGGATCGGAAGGGTTGCCAACGGGCCCGTTCTTATCGCATGGTTCATGAGGCCACCCCAACCGGCAGCCCCCCCTTTGCCGACTCGGTAGCGAATTTGGGCAAGCTTGGCGTTTAGATCCCGACCATGCCAAACATGGGCGTGCAGGGCCAACGCATGCCAGAAGAACGCATGTAGTCGCGTGGCCTTGAACCTGAGCGGCATGCCGAGGGAGCCGGAAGTGCTGTCCTCGTAGATGTCACCGTGCTGCGGCGGGCAGGCCTCGCTTTCGAAGGCGGCGGTGCCAACTGCAAAACCTTTGCGCTCAATGATCGGCAGCGCGGAAAAGTCAGCTGCAGTAATGCGGGCCGGATCGAGCCCTGCGGCGCGCCAGCGCTCCCGATAGGCGGGAACCGTCCGGCCGGCGTGGGCCAGCAGGACGTCGAGCTGCCTGTCCTGCGCGGCGTGAAGCGCTTCGGCGCTCAACCATTGGCTGCGTTCGAGCTGGAATTGCATGGCCAGCAACTGCCCGCCCACGTTGTCGGGCATGGGCGGCCAAGCCAGGCTTTGCATTGAGCCGGCTATTTCAAGTGTGCTTGAACTGGAAGGCGAGGTAAGCATGGCGACCATGCTACCAAGCCACCGCGCTTGCGGGCGGGATCAGCTAACGCCGGACAGCCGCGCCAAAGCGGCTCGACCCGAGAGCAGGTGGTCATGCATGCGGCGACCGGCTTCCGCCGGATCGCCGCTGCGCAGGGCTTCGAGGATGCCGCGATGCTCTGCAAGAGATTGCCGCAGCCGGCCCTCGAGGCGCAGGGAGTCGCGCCGGGTGAGCTTGATCACCTTGCGTGCGTCGTCGATGAGCTGGGCGAGGTAGCGGTTGCCGGCGATTTCCTGCAACGCGGTGTGGAAGCGCTGGTTGGCCTCGAAGAACCGGTCCGCATCGTTGGCGGCGGCATGGCGTTCCAGTTCATCGTGGATCGCTTGCAGACGTGCGAAGTCGGCTGTCGTGGCGCGCCGGGCAGCCTCTTCGGCGACCCGTCCCTCCAGCATGGCCATGACCGGGAAGACCTCGTCGATGTCACGTTCGGAAAGTTCGGCGACGTAGCAGCCGCGGCGCGGCTTGAGGACCACCAGGCCCTCGGCGGCGAGCACCTTGAGCGCCTCGCGCAGGGGGGTGCGGCTGATGCCGTACTCCGTGGCCAGCGCCTGCTCGTCGACCCAGCCCCCCGGGGCCAGTTCATGGGCGAAGATGCGGCTGCGCAGGCGCTCGGCTACCTGCACGTACAGGGCGGGGGAGGCGAGTGTCTGGGTCGGCTGTCTTGCATTCATAATTATGAATGCAGTATCATAGTAGCCGAGTCGAAAGTCAAGTGTGTGAAAGGTCACGCCCATGAGCAAGTCGCCCGAAGTCAGCATTCCATCGATCGACGCCTGGCAGAAGGCAGCGGCCAAGTCTGCGCCCGGCGGTGACCCGGCCCGCCTCGACTGGGTTACGCCCGAAGGCATCACGGTCAAGCCGCTCTACACGAAGGCCGATACCGAGGGCCTGCCCTATGCCGATACGCTGCCGGGATTCGCGCCCTACATTCGGGGTCCGCAGGCAACGATGTACGCCGTGCGGCCGTGGACCATCCGCCAGTACGCGGGCTTTTCCACGGCGGAGGAGTCGAACGCCTTCTATCGCAAGGCGCTCGCGGCCGGCGGTCAGGGCGTCTCGGTCGCCTTCGACCTGGCCACGCATCGCGGCTACGACTCCGACCATCCGCGCGTGACGGGCGACGTAGGCAAGGCCGGCGTGGCAATCGACTCGGTCGAAGACATGAAGATCCTCTTCGACGGCATCCCGCTTGAAAAGGTCTCGGTGTCGATGACCATGAACGGGGCCGTCCTGCCCATCCTCGCCGGCTACGTGGTGGCGGCCGAGGAGCAGGGCGTGTCGCAGGACAAGCTCTCCGGGACCATACAGAACGACATCCTCAAGGAGTTCATGGTCCGCAATACCTACATCTACCCGCCCGAGCCGTCGATGAAGATCATCGCAGACATCATCGGCTACACGGCGAAGAACATGCCGAAGTTCAACTCGATCTCGATCTCCGGCTATCACATGCAGGAGGCGGGTGCCACCCAGGCGCTGGAACTGGCTTTCACGCTCGCCGACGGGCGCGAGTACGTGAAGACGGCGATCGCCGCCGGGCTCGACGTGGACGACTTCGCCGGCCGACTCTCGTTCTTCTGGGCGATCGGGATGAATTTCTACCTCGAGATTGCCAAGATGCGGGCGGCGCGCCTGCTCTGGTGGCGGATCATGAACGCGTTCGAGCCGAAGAACCCGAAGTCGATGATGCTGCGCACCCACTGCCAGACCTCGGGCTGGTCGCTGACCGAGCAGGACCCCTACAACAACGTGG
>CAYTFA010000284.1:0-3516 GCA_964436755.1 uncultured Rhodocyclaceae bacterium
TGGCGGCGGAAATGCACGCGCAGGATGCGCCCGAGCTTGCGCACAGCGCGCCGCTCGTCGGCGCCGTCGGCGAGGAAGGCGCGCAGCGAAAGCGGTGCATTGAAGCGCACGACCGTATGGCGGCCGTGGATCAGCATGGCCAGCAGGTGGCGCAGCGTGCTGACCTGCTGCCAGGACTCGGCCAGAAGGGCGCGGATCACGGAGTCCTGCTTGCCCGGTTCGCGTCCCCAGAGGATGGTGACCGGCACCAGCTGGACATCGAAGTGGGGATCGGCGACTGCCGCCTTGACCAGCGCCTTGAGCATTTCGGAGTGCTCATGGCGCGGGTTGGGGACGAGCCGGCCGCGCTCGTTGCTGGACAGGAAGAAATACGAGCGGCGGGAGGTGAAGGCGTCGTCGCGCAGCGGGCGCAGCGCCGGCGGCAGGCCGAGCTGCCGGCATTCCCGGTCGAGCACGAGCAGGTTGGAAAGGTGCCGCTCGTGCAGGACGTAGCACACCGGCCGCTCGGCGGCGAGGCCCAGGGCATCCGGCGTCTCGGGGAAGACCTTGGTGCGCGTGCCGAGGTAGAGGATGCGGCGCAGGACATCGAGTGTCCAGCCGGTGATATCGAGGAAGGGCAGGGTGCTCACTGGCGACCGGGTACGCGCCCGGACGGACGATGGGAGGCCACGCAGCTACTCCCCGGCGTTGAGGCGATAGATGCGGGAGATCAGCGCCGAAACCTCGGCGCGTTCCGCCCCCTCGGACTGGTTGAGGGCGTGGGTCGGTGCGTGCAGCAGCTTGTTGGTCAGGCCGTGCGAGAGCGCATCGAGAACCTTCGCCGGATCATCGCCGCGGGCCAGCCGCTTCATCGCATGCTCCAGTTCATGGCGGCGCGCGCGTTCAGCGGCGTCGCGCAGGGCGCGGATGGTCGGAACCGCCTCGCGCGACTCGAGCCAGTGCAGGAAGCCGGACACCCTGTCGGTGATGATTGCCTCGGCCTCGACCACGGCGGCTTGGCGTGACTCGAGCCCGGATTCGACGATCTGGCCGAGGTCGTCGAGGGTGTACAGGAAGACGTCGTCGAGGCGGCTGACCTCGGCTTCGATGTCGCGCGGCACGGCCAGGTCCACCATCACCATCGGCCGGTGCCGGCGGGCCTTGAGGGCCCGCTCCACCATGCCGAGGCCGATGATGGGCAGCGAGCTGGCCGTGCAGGAGACGATGATGTCGTACTCGGCTAGGCGCTCGCCGAGCTGGTCCAGGCGCATCGCGTCGCCGCCGAAGCGGGTGGCGAGATCGGCTCCGCGCTCGAGGGTGCGGTTGGCGATGGTCAGGCGGCGTGGCTGGCGCGCGGCGAAATGGGCCGCGCACAGTTCGACCATCTCGCCGGCGCCGATGAACAGTACCTTCTGCGCGGCGATGCTGTCGAAGATGCGTTCGGACAGGTGCACCGCAGCGGCGGCCATCGACACGGTATTGGCGCCTATGGCCGTCGTCGAGCGCACTTCCTTGGCGACGGCAAAGGTGTTCTGGAACAGCTTGCCGAGGAGAGTACCCAGGGTGCCGGCTTCCTCGGCGAAACGTGCCGCCTGCTTCATCTGGCCGAGGATCTGCGGCTCGCCCAGCACCATCGAATCGAGCCCGGAGGCGACGCGGAAGACATGGCGCACCGCGTCGCGCTGCGGATGCTGGTAAAGGTAGGGATGGATCTTCTGCGGCGACAGCGAGTGATACTCGGCGAGCCAGTTGGCCGCCTCGAGCGGATTCTCGGCCGCGCAATACAGCTCCGTGCGGTTGCAGGTCGACAGAATGGCCGCCTCGCGCACCGGCTTCGCCCGCAGCAGGTCGTGCAGGGCCTGGCCCATGCGCAACGGGTCGAAGGCCACCTGCTCGCGAACCGCCAGCGGGGCCGTATGGTGGTTGATGCCCAGAGCAAATAGCTGCACGGCAAGGGGACCTGGGGCCAAGCGAGTCCGGCAATTATAGGTAAAATCGCGCACTTTCGCGGCGCCGCGGCCCGTCGGGGCGGCAATTCCGGGGCGCCACACCTCTGGAGAATTCCCTTGCAACTGGTCTGTCTCGATGTCGAAGGCGTGCTCATTCCTGAAATCTGGATCGAGTGTTCAAAGCGTACGGGCATTCCCGAGCTGTCGCGTACTACACGCGAAGAGCCCGACTACGACAAGCTCATGCGGAACCGGCTTGTTCTGCTCAAGCAGCACAGGATCGGCCTGCGGGACATCCAGAAGGTCATCGCCGGCATGGGCCCGCTGCCCGGCGCCCGCGAGTTTCTCGATGCGCTCCGTCTCGACTACCAGGTGATCCTGCTGTCGGACACCTTCTACGAGTTCGCCATGCCGCTGATGGTCCAGCTCGGCCTGCCGGTGCTGTTCTGCCACAAGCTGGAAACAGACGCATCCGGCTTCGTCGCCGACTATCGCCTGCGCATGCCGAACCAGAAGAAGGAGTCGGTGCGACGCTTCAAGGAACTCAATTTCAAGGTGATCGCGGCCGGCGATTCCTACAACGACACGGCCATGCTGGCGGAGGCCCATGCCGGTATCCTCTTCCATCCGCCGCAGAACGTCATCGACGAGTTTCCGCAGTTTCCGGTAACCGTGTCCTACGCCGAGCTGCGCGCCGAGATCGACAAGGCGTCGGCGCGGATCTGAGCATGCATCGCGAGCGCTTCTACACGCTGGCCGCTTCCTGCCCGGACCGCACGGGCATCATCGCGCGGGTGACGGGATTCATCGCCGAGCACCGCGGCTGGATCCTCGAGTCGAGTTTCCATGCCGACAACAGCGGGGAGGCGAGCGACCAGCGCTACTTCATGCGCATCGAGGTCAAGGCGGATTCGCTGCCCTTCATGCTGACCGAGTTCCGCGACCGCTTTGCGCCCATCGCGCAGGAACTCGACATGAACTGGAAGATCACCGACAGCGCGGTAAAGAAGCGCGTGGTGGTCCTCGTTTCCAAGCAGGAACACTGCCTTTACGACCTGCTGGCGCGCTGGCAGTCGAAGGAGCTCGACATCGAGATCCCATGCGTGATCTCGAACCACGACACCTTCAAGGGCTTCGTCGAGTGGCACGGCATCCCCTTCCACCACGTGCCGGTGACGGCGGAGAACAAGCCGCAGGCGTTTGCCGAGGTGCGGCGCCTGTTCGAGGAGTCGCGCGGTGACACGATGGTGCTGGCGCGCTACATGCAGATCCTGGCCCCCGAGCTCTGCGCCGCCTATCCGGGACAGATCCTCAACATCCACCACAGCTTCCTGCCCAGCTTCGTCGGTGCCAAGCCCTACCACCAAGCCTACCAGCGCGGGGTCAAGCTGATTGGCGCTACCTGCCACTACGTGACCTCGGAACTCGACCAGGGCCCGATCATCGAGCAGGACGTGATCCGCATCGACCACTCGGACTCGCCCGACGACATGGTCCGCTACGGCAAGGACATCGAAAAGACGGTGCTCGCCCGCGGCCTGCGCTACCACCTCGAAGACCGCGTCCTGGTCCACGGCAACAAGACGGT
>CAYTFA010000285.1:0-3504 GCA_964436755.1 uncultured Rhodocyclaceae bacterium
CGCCGTTACTTACCTGTCTATTGAGCAGGACCAGGGATTCGGCGTACTGACCGCGTTTGACCTCGTCCTGCAACCATTCGTCGACCAGGTGGCGGGTATGTTCTGCATAGCGCTCGCGGCCGGCAGTTCCTCCCTGGAGCTGCTCGGCGAGTTTGCCGAGTGCGTCGCGCCGCTCTGGCGGCACCGGGTGAGTTGCAAACAGCGGGCTGGTTTCGCTCGGCTCGCGACCCTCGCGCGCTCGTGCTTCGTCGAGCAGATTGCTCCATACCTTCGCCGCCTCGGAAACCGAAAAACCTGCCCGATGCATCAGGTAGGCGCCTACGCGATCAGCCTCTCGCTCGTGGTCGCGGCCATAGGCGTAAGCACTTGCAAGCACGGCAAAGGCGCCCAAGGCCCCTGCTAGCCCAAACAATGACAGGACCTGACTGGCTGCAGCCTTTTCCTTGATGTCACGCAGACGCGCTACGGAGTGCCTTTGCAGGTAATGGCCGATTTCGTGACCGATAACTGCGGCCAGTTGCGCCTCATTCTCAACCCGGAGCAACAGGCCGGTCCACACCTGCATCATCCCATTGGGCGCCATGCTGGCATTGAATTGCGGAGTGCGGACGAGGAGCACCCGAATATCCGGGCAGTGCTCGCCACCGAGCTGGCACGCCAAGTCTTGCACGTAGCGCCTGAGCTTGTCGTCACGCAAGACCAGAGGGCTTCGGCGTAGTGCCTTTTCCTCCCGATCCATCAATGCCCAAAGCCCGCCCTCGTCAGAGGCGGCGTCGGGCCGATCGAAACGGCCGGGGGGCAGATAGGCCGGCTCGGTCTCACCCAGAGCACTAGCGGCGAGCAGGCCGGCACAGGCAGCGCACCCTGCCGAAAGGACTTGCCGGCGTTTCATTTGGTGCCGGGGAATTTTTCGAAAAGGGTCTTGACCGTTTCTGCTGCGGTGCCTTCCTCGCGCAGATCGCCCGAGCTGCGGGCAAGGCGGTTGAACCAGACGATTCGACCATCGTTCAGGTCCACCAATGAAGCATAGCCAATCTGCATTCCTCCGACGACGCCAACGCCGAGCAGGGCAAGTGCCACCATTGCTGCCTTGCGCTCCGAGCTGGCATAACTATCGCGGATCCAAATGAAAAGTGCGTAGTCGGCCGATGACTTTTCGCGGATTACTTTCACGGCATCGCCGAGCGACCAGTCGAGCAATCCCGCCTTGGTTGGCAAGGAAAAGCCGCCGATACCCAAGTGGTGGAAGGCGATGGAGCGGGCCACGGCTGCATGAAGTGCGCTGATTTCCGCATACTCATCGGCATCGCTTTCCTGGCATTCTTTGGCATGCAGCCCTAGTTCTCCGGCTGTACGGCTTACAGCGGCATGCAGGTGCTGATGGGCGGCGCTCGTCCAGTCAGCCTTCGGTTCGTAGACCCCACCGCCGGAAATGGAAAACAACTCCACGTCCGGCGGCATGATCAACACAGTCGCATTCTTTGGTATGAACGAGAAACCGGGCGCCAGGTTTTTCGATTGCGACTGGGCGAACGTTGTAGCGGTGGCGCCAAGGCACACGAAAGCCACGACTACGAATCGCACGATCTGCCACACCGCGACGCGCCGGTTAGGCAACGGCGCAACTGAAACTAGGGAGGGAGGGTTCATGCAAACATGTTACCGAATCTTGGATTCGGAAGGAAAAACGGCCGGACGCTAGCGTCCGGCCGTTTCCGGGAATGCGTGGCGTCAGACTACTTGTGCTTGCCGGCCGACTTCCTGACCGCGTCGCCCATGCTGTTCATCGCCGCCGTGGATGCCTTGGCGATCTGCTCGAAGGCCTGGTTGGCCGTCGACATCGCCTGCTGGAAGGACTCCATCATGTTCGGTGTCTGGCCCGGCAGGCTCTTCATGAAGGTCTGGAAGGATTCCGCCATCTCCTGGCTGCCCGAGGCCAACTGCTCGGTGATCAGGCGCGCAAAATCCGCCCGTGCCGAATTGCCGATCTCGGCGATCTTCTGTGCCGCGCTCACCATGCGCTGCGTCGTGTCGCGTGCATAGTCGGCGCGCAACTGCATCATGGCCATCGGGTCGGCCGCACCGCTTTGCGCGCGGGCGTTCTCGACGCTGCTCTGGAACATTTCCTTCGCCAGTTCCGATTGCAGCGACATGATGCGCTGGGAATTTTCGATCGAAAGCTGCGCGAGGCGCATCGCCGCTTCCATGTTCTTGCGATGCAACTCGCCAAACTGCTCCATCTTCGCTGCCATGTTCGTCTCCTTGTCTGATCCCTACAGATTCACTGTACCACCAATGGCTTACGAAACCCTGATGCAGGTCAACCGTACGGCATTAGCGGATGCGGGGTTGTTTGCCGGCGCCACCTGGCCGATACTTGGCGCTGGCAAGCGTGCAACGGGGGGGGAAATGAAGACTGCAGCCATGGTGCTGGTAGTGCTGGTGGCACTCGAACACCTGTATTTCCTTTACCTCGAAATGTTTCTGTGGACCACGCCCAAGGGCTTGAAGATATTCGGCAATACGCCACAAAAAGCCGAGGATTCAAGGGTTCTGGCGGCCAACCAGGGGCTTTACAACGGCTTTCTTGCCGCCGGCCTGCTGTGGGGCCTTGCCTATCCGAACCCTGCCGCCGCGCTTCATATCCAGGCCTTCTTCCTCGGCTGCGTGGTCGTCGCCGGCATCTATGGCGGCATCACCGTGAAGCCGCGCATCGCCTGGCTGCAGGCGGGCCCGGCTGCCCTGGCGCTGCTCGCCGTCGGCCTGGGAACCTGAGGTGGCGGCCCCCAGTACCAAGTGGCGCGAGCGCGTCGGCGCCGACGAGGAGATGCGCCACGCCCTCTACGCCCATGAGTTCTCCGAACTGCAGGTGCGCAAGTCGGAGCGCTATGGCAAGGGACGTACGCTGCACCGCAAGCAGATCCTCGGCCTCGAAGGGCGCTTCGAAGTCCTCGGCGGCCTGCCCGAAGCGGCCTGCCACGGCCTGTTTGCCAAGCCCGCCGCATACGACGCCCTGATTCGCCTGTCCAATGGCGGACCCGACCGTCAGGACGATCGCAAGCCCGACGTCCGCGGTTTCGCCATCAAGGTGCGCGGGCTCTCGGGCGCCGGCGCACTCGGTTCGGGACCGACCAACTGCCAGGACTTCCTGCTGATCAACCACAGCGCGTTCGCCTTTGCCGGTGCCGACGAATTCGTCGGCCTCGTGCGCAATACCGTCAAGGGACCGCGCGCGGTGCTGCGCTATCTGGTCGGCCGCTACGGCCTGCTCGGCGCCCTGGCGCAGGTGCGGCGCTTTTCGCGCACGTTCGGCAAGCCGTTCTCGGGCTTCGCCAGCGAGCCCTTCTTCTCCGCCGCGCCGATCGCCTGCGGCCCCTACGCGGCGCGGGTGCGCCTGCAGCCGGCGGTGGCAAAGACGAAAAAGCGGGCGGGCGACTGGGCCAGCGAATTCCTCGCCCATCTCAATGCCGGACCGCTGAAGTTCGAACTCCAGTTGCAGTTCTT
>CAYTFA010000286.1:0-3486 GCA_964436755.1 uncultured Rhodocyclaceae bacterium
CATCAAGAACTGCGACACGATGAAGAAGGCCTTCGCCTGGTGCGAGGCCAACCACGTGAGCTACGAATTCCACGACTACAAGAAGCAGGGCGTGCCGCGGGACGCCCTGGTGGGCTGGTGCCGCGCGCTGGGCTGGCAATCCCTGGTCAATAGCAAGGGCCCGACCTGGCGCAAGCTGCCGCCGGAGCGGCAGGCGATCACGACGCAGAGCGCCGCCGTGGCGCTGATGGTCGAATTCCCCAGCGTGATCCGCCGCCCCGTGGTCGAGAACGACCGCGGCCAGCTGCTGGTCGGCTTCGACCCGACGCTGTTCGACTCCTTCGTCAGGTGATGGACGCGGTCCATCGCTTCCTGCTCGAAGACCTCGACATCCGCGGTTCCCTCGTGCAGCTCGGCCCCTCGTGGCAGACCATGGCCGCGCGGCGCAGCTACGCCCCGCCGGTGCGCGCCCTGCTCGGCGAACTGGCCGCCGTCACCGCGCTGATCGGCTGCAACCTCAAGTCGCCGGGGCGGCTTTCCTTCCAGGTGCAGGGCCACGGCCCGGTGTCGCTGCTGGTGATGGACTGCAACGAGAACCTGCAGCTGCGCGGCATGGCGCGCTCGCAGCTCGCCGTCGATGCCGGTGCGCCGGCCGGCGGCATCGGCGGCCTGCTCGGCGACGGCAAGCTGGTGCTGACGCTGCAGATGACCTCGATGCAGGCGCCCTACCAGAGCGTGGTGCCGCTGCGCGGCGAAACCCTGGCGGCGATCTTCGAACACTACCTCGAGCAGTCTGAGCAGCAGCCGGCGCGGCTGTGGCTCGCCGCCGGCGCGGAGAGCGCCTGCGGCCTCTTCCTGCAGAAGCTGCCCAACGCCGACGTGCTCGATCCCGACGGCTGGGAGCGCATCGAACAGCTCGCCGCCACCGTGCGCCCCGACGAGCTGGCGCTGGCGCCGGAAACCCTGCTGACGCGCCTGTTCGCCGCCGAAAACGTGCGCCTCTACCCGCCGCGGCCGGCGCTGTGGCACTGCCCGCGCGACGAGGAGAAGGTACGCAGCGCGCTGCGCGCCATGGGCCGCGCCGAGGTCGAATCCATCCTCGCCGAGGCCGCGGTGATCGCGGTCGAGGACGAGATCTGCGGCCACGAGTACCGCTTCGGCGCCGAGATCCTCGACGAGCTGTTCCCGCCCGACGGACGCACGCTGCATTGAGCATCGACATCAGCGAGGAAGCGGGCGTCCGCTACCTGCACTTCGGCTCGCGCTGGATCCAGGGCGCGATGCGCATCGCGCGGCCCTTCGCCCTCGAACTCGACTACACGCGCGAGATGATGCTGCCGTTGCTGCTGCGCGACGCCGGCTGGCCGCGCCGGGTGCTGCTGGTCGGCCTCGGCGCCGGCTCGGTGACCAAGTTCCTGCACCGCCACCGGCCCGACGCGAAGCTCACCGTGGTCGAGCTCGACCCGCGCGTGGAGGCCGCGGCCCGGCAGTTCTTCAGGCTGCCCGACGACCCGGCGCGCATCCGCATCCACCACGCCGACGGCGCCGACTACGTCGCCACCACGCGCGCCCGCTTCGACCTCATCCTGGTCGACGGCTTCGACGCCGAGGCGCGCGCCGGACGCCTCGACACCCTGCCCTTCTACCTCGACTGCCGCGCGCGGCTGGCGCCGGGCGGACTCTTCTGCGTGAACCTGATCTCGCGCCGCAACACCTTCCTGCCCAGCGTGCGCCGCATCGAGGAGGCGTTTTCCGGGCGTATCCTCGCCTTTCCCTCGCGCGATGCCGGCAACGCCATCGCCATCGGCACGGCCGGCGTCGCCACCACCGCCACCCTGGCCGAACTGCGCAGCGCCGCGCGGCACCTGAAGGACGACACCGGCCTCAGCCTACTGCGCACCGTCTCCGCGCTGGACGGCCTGCGCTTCCTGGTCGACGGGCGCGTCGCCCTGTGAGCCCGCCATGAGCGCCGCGCAGCGCGACCACCGCCGCGGCACGGTGTACCTGCTGCTGGTCATCGCCATCTGGGGCACCTTCCTGCCCATTGGCAAGGCCGCGCTCGCCGCGGTCGACCCCTACTGGATCACCTTCCTGCGCTTCGGCACGGCGGCGCTGGTGTTCGGCGTCCTGCTGGCGCTGCGCGAGGGCGCCGCGGCGCTGCGTACGGACGGCCGCCTGGGCAGCGTGGCGCTGTTCGGCGGCCTCGGCTTTGGCGCTTTCGGCATCAGCCTGTTCGAAGGCCTGCGCCTCACCCGCCCCGAGGTGAGCGCGATGATCCTCGCCACCGGCCCGATCCAGTTCGCCCTCGCCCAGTGGTGGCAAACGAAGCGCCGGCCGGACGACTTCACGCTGTGGATGATCGCGGTCGCCCTCATCGGCGAACTGCTCGTGGTCACCTCGGGCGACCCGGCACGCCTGATCGGCGGCGATGCGCTGGGCAATGGGCTGGTGTTCCTCGCCTCGCTGTGCTGGACCGCCTACACGCTGGGCGGGCAGCGCTTTCCCGGCTGGTCGCCGCTGCGTTACTCGGCGTTGTCGTGCGCGCTGGGCGCGCTCGCCATCGTCGCCGCGCTGGCCGTCGCCACGCTGGCCGGGCACAGCCGGCCGCCCAGCCCCGGGCAACTGGCCGCTGTCTGGCCGCACCTGCTGTTCATCGTCTTCGTGGTTTCCGTCGCCGGCATCCTGCTGTGGAACATGGGCGTGGCCAAGATCGGCCCGCTTGCCGCCGGGCTCTTCGCCAACTTCGTGCCCGTGATCACCTACGCCATCGCGCTGGCACAGGGCCGCCGCCCGGACGCCGCCGAACTGGCCGGCGCCGCGCTGGTGCTGGTGGCGCTGATCGCCAACAACCGCCACCAGAAGGCGAAGCTCGGCGCCATCGGCGGCTGAGGCCGGGCAAAGTCCCGCGCTCAGGCGGCGACGCGATACTCCGCCTCCGGCTCGCGCACGCGGGTGCCGACCCCGCCTGCCAAGCCGTCGAGGGGGCTCCTGACGCCGCGGCCCCCCTTGTTCAACACATGCGTGTAGATCATGGTGGTCGATACGTCCGAGTGGCCGAGCAGCTCCTGCACCGTGCGGATGTCGTAGCCGGACTCCAGCAGATGGGTGGCGAAGCTGTGGCGCAGAGTGTGCGGCGTGGCCGGCTTGACGATGCCGGCGGCGTGCACCGCCCCCTTGAGCGCACGCTGCACGGCCTGGTCCTGCAGATGGTGGCGGCGGACGCAGCCGTCGCGCGGATCCGTCGATAGCTGCGCCGACGGAAAGGCATGCTGCCAGCCCCACTCCCTCGCAGCCTGCGGGTACTTGCGCGCCAGCGCATACGGCAGAAACACCTCGCCACCACCCGCCGCGAGGTCGTGATCGTGCAAGGTACGGGCTCGGGCGAGCTGCTCCCGTAGCGGATTGACCGCGATAGCCGGTAGCATGGTCACGCGATCCTTGAAGCCCTTGCCGTCCCGCACCAGGATTTCGCCACGGGCGAACTCAATGTCCTTCACCCGCAGGCGA
>CAYTFA010000287.1:0-3485 GCA_964436755.1 uncultured Rhodocyclaceae bacterium
GACACCGAGGTTGGGGTGGAGCGTGGTGAACGGGTAGTCGGCGACCTTGGGCCGGGCTGCCGAAACGGCGCGGATGAAGGTCGACTTGCCGGCGTTGGGCAGGCCGAGCAGGCCGACGTCGGCCAGCACCTTGAGTTCCAGCCGCAGTTCGCGCCGTTCGCCGGGCTGGCCGGGCGTGCTTTGTCGCGGCGCGCGGTTGATGCTGGACTTGAAATGCAGGTTGCCCAGTCCGCCGTTGCCGCCCTTGGCGATCAGGGAGCGCTTGCCGTCGGCGTCGAGGTCTGCGATCGACTCTCCGGTGCCCAGGTCGGTGATCACCGTACCCACGGGTACGCGCAGTTCGAGGTCCTCGCCGCCGCGCCCGTAGCGGTCGGAGCCCATGCCGTTCTCGCCCTTCTGGCCGCGGAAGACGCGCGTATAGCGGTAATCGATCAGCGTGTTGAGGTTGCGGTCGGCGATTGCCCAGATGCTCGCGCCGCGGCCGCCGTCGCCGCCGTCAGGTCCGCCCATGGGGATGAACTTCTCACGGCGGAACGAGGCGCAGCCGTTCCCGCCGTCGCCGGCGATGACCTCGATCTTCGCTTCGTCGAAGAATTTCATGGCCTAGAAACGCGAAAGCCCTATCGCGATGATAGGGCTTTCGCGCGAAAGGATGGGTTGGATCAGGCCGTCGCCGGGATGACGCTGACCACGCGGTGGTTGTTCGGCCCCTTGATGGCGAACTGTACCTTGCCGTCGACCTTGGCGAACAGCGTGTGGTCCTTGCCAATGCCGACGTTGTCGCCGGCATGGAACTGCGTGCCGCGCTGGCGGACGATGATGCTGCCGGCAGAGATCAGCTCACCGCCGTAGCTCTTGACGCCGAGGCGCTTCGACTCGGAGTCGCGGCCGTTGCGCGAACTGCCGCCTGCTTTTTTGTGTGCCATGTTCTAGCTCCTGGTTCCCGGGCCGGCTCAGGCGGCGATGCCGCTGATCTCGATCTCGGTGTAGTTCTGGCGATGGCCCTGGTGCTTCTGGTAGTGCTTGCGCCGGCGCATCTTGAAAATGGTGACCTTGGCATGGCGGCCCTGGGCAATCACCTTCGCGGTCACCTTGGCACCGGCGAGCAGGGGCGAACCGATTTTCACCGCTCCGCCTTCGCCGACCATCAGGACCTGGTCGAGAGTGATTTCAGCGCCTACATCAGCCGGTATCTGTTCTATCTTTATCTTTTCGCCGGCAGCGACGCGGTACTGCTTGCCGCCGGTTTTTATGACCGCATACATGATGGAGACTCCACGTGAGACAACCCGCGCCGGAATGACGCGAGGAACCCGGCAGTATACTCGGACGGCCTGCGAAGGTCAATTCCCGGCGTGGGGGCCGCGGGAATCGGGGATCGGGGAGGCCCCCCCGATGGCTCGCGATATCGCCTCGGCAGCGTTGCGCACCAGCGGCGCCCAATCTGGGCTGTGGCGCTCGGCCGGGGCGGAGACCGACAGGCCGGCGGCGAGCAGGCCGCGGTCGTCGCGCACCGGGGCCGCAATGCAGCGTAGCCCGGTCTCGATTTCCTCGTTGTCGAAAGCCACGCCGTGGCGGCGTACGCGCTCGAGCTCGCGCTCGAGGGCGGGCAGCGTCGTCAGCGACGCCGGCGTAAAGCCGGGCAGCCCGCTGCGCCGGGCGTAGTCGCGCACCTCCTGCGGCGGCGCTTCCGCCAGGTAGAGCTTGCCGACGGCGGTGACGTGCAGCGGGGCGCGGGCGCCGACCAGATGCACCACGCGCACCGAGGCGCGCCCGCTCGAAGTCCGCTCGACATATACGATCTCGTCGCCCTGGCGTACGCCGAGGTTGACGCTTTCGCCGATCTGCCGGTGCAGTTCCTGCATCAGGGGCATCGCCGCCTGGCCGACGCTGATGCGCGACTTGACCACGTTGCCGAGTTCCAGCAGGCGAATGCCGAGCCGATAGGTGCCTGGCTCGGAACGCTCGACGAAGCCGGCCGCCGCCATGGCGGCAAGGATGCGGTGCGCCGTCGATGGATGCAGCGCGGACTCGAGCGCCAGCTGCTTGAGGCTGACGGGGTCCGGATGACGGGAAAGGACATCGAGCAACTTCATCATGCGCTCGATGACCTGGATGCCGCCGCGTGCCTCGCGTGCGGCCTCCGCGGGTTTTTGCGCCACGCTGGTCTCTGCCTGGAACGGAACTCGGCTACTATAGCAAACGCGAAGCGCGCCGCCGCCCGGCGGCCGACAACAACGACACGTAGGGAGAGAGCGGTGGCACGTATCCGCGTCGGACTGTTCGTCACCTGCCTGGTGGACCTGATGCGGCCGCGCATCGGCTTCGCCACGCTCAAGCTGCTCGAGGCCGCCGGCTGCGAGGTCATCGTGCCGGAAACCCAGACGTGCTGCGGCCAGCCTGCGTGGAACTCGGGCGATCGGGCCGGGGCCGAAGCGCTGGCAAAGAAGACCATTGCCGAGTTCGAGGGCTTCGAGTACGTGGTCGCTCCGTCCGGTTCCTGCGGCGACCACATTCGCACCGAATACCAGGCCATGTTCGCCGATGAGCCGGACTGGCGCGACCGTGCCACGGCGCTGGCGAGCCGCACCTACGAACTGACGGATTTCCTCGTCAGCGTGCTCAAGGTCGATAGCGTGCCCGGCCGCTACGAAGGGACGGTCACCTATCACGACTCCTGCAGCGGCCTGCGCAGCATGGGCATCAAGGCTCAGCCGCGCGCCCTGCTGGCCAAGATGCCGGGGGTCACGGTACGCGAGATGGAAGGCTGCGAGGAGTGCTGCGGTTTCGGCGGCACCTTCTCGGTCAAGTTCGGCGAAGTGTCCGCGGCGATCGCCGCACGCAAGTGCGCCAACCTCCACGCCAGCGGCGCACCGGCCGTGGTCGGCGGCGACCTCGGCTGCCTGCTCAACATCGAGGGCCGGCTGCGTCGCGAAGGCGACGAGGCGACGCGCGTGCTGCACGTCGCGGAAATCCTTGCCGGAGAGGCCTGATGGAAATCAAGTCGATGAGCTTCAAGGCCAATGCCGAGGGCTCGCTCGCGAATGCCGGACTCCAGGGCAACCTGAGGAATGCCAAGGGCAAGTTCGTGACGCGTCGCGCCGAGGCCATCAAGGACCTCGATGATTTCGAAGGTACGCGTGACGCCGCGGCGGCAATTCGCGACCGCGTCATCGACGACCTCGACCTCTGGCTCGAGCGCTTCGAGGCGAAGGCGCAGGAAACCGGCGCCGGTGTGCTTTGGGCAAGGGACGGCGCGGAAGTCTGCCGCCTGGTGATCGACATCGCGCGCCGCCACGGCGTGCGCAAGGTGACCAAGTCGAAGTCGATGCTGTCGGAGGAGGCCGGCCTCAACCAGGCGCTCGAGGCGGCGGGCATCCAGCCGGTGGAAACCGACCTCGGCGAGTACATTCTGCAGGTCGACGACAACGAGCCGCCCAGCCACATCATCGCGCCGGCGGTGCACAAGAGCCTCGACGACGTCG
>CAYTFA010000288.1:0-3481 GCA_964436755.1 uncultured Rhodocyclaceae bacterium
TGGACTGGAGGAAGCCGAAGCCCTTCGCCAGTTCGCCGGGAATCAGGTTGCGCAGGCTGACGTCGTTGACCAGCATCAGCAGGCGGATTTCTCCGGCGCATTGCGCCGGTGTCGCGCCGATCGGCAGGTCGCCGGTGATCACTGCCACCTCCGCCTCGAAATCGATGCCCCAGGCCTCTTCGCCAACGATGACCGGGTCGCGCGGCCCGACGAAGCTGTCCGACCCGCCCTGGTACATGAGCGGATCCGTCAGCAGTTCGGGCGGCAGGTCCGCGCCACGTGCCTTGCGCACCAGTTCGACGTGGTTGATGTAGGCCGAGCCGTCGGCCCATTGGTAGGCACGCGGCAGCGGACTGTGGCACAGGCGTGGATCGAAGGGTTCGGCGTGGCGGGCAGCACCGTGGTTCAGCGCTTCATACACGGCGGCCAGTTGCGGCGCCTTTGCCTGCCAGTCATCCAGCGCCTGCTGCAGCGTGCCGGCAATGTCGGCCACGGCCTGGCAGTGCGCCAGGTCGCGGCTGACGACGACCAGGGTGCCGTCGCGGCCGCCGCGTTTCAAGGTGGCCAGCTTCATGCTTTTCCCCAGGACCGGTAGCTGCCGTCGTGCATCCAGCGCGCGTGCTGCGGCGCGCGCCGGGTCCGCGCCCATTCGTTGAGCATGTCCCACTTCACCTCGTCGAGGCGCCGGTTCATCTCGGGCGTGTCGGTGTTGACCGCAAGCTCGACACGATGCCCGCTCGGGTCGAAGAAATAGATGGACTGGAACAGGGCGTGGTCGGTCGGCCCGACCACGTCGATGCCATCGGCCTCCAGCCGCGCCTTGGTCGCCAGCAGTTCCTCCATGCTGCCGACCTCCAGCGCCAGGTGCTGGGTCCACGCCGGCGTATTGGGATCGCGACCCATTTCCGGACGCGTCGGCAACTCGAAGAACGCCAGGATGTTGCCGCCGCCGGCGTCGAGGAACACATGCATGTAGGGATCGGGTTCCTTGGTCGAGGGCACGGCATCTTCGGCGATGGCGAGGATGAAGCCCATGTCGAGGTACTTGCCGTACCACTCGACGGTTTCCTTGGCGTCCTTGCAGCGATAGGCCACATGGTGCACCTTCTTTATCAGTCCGGACATGTCAGACTCCCTCGCGGGCGATTGCCAGCGCCTCGCGCAGCGTGGCAATGTCGCCGATATGGTTGGCCAGTAGCAGGATCAGGCGCGCATTGAGCAGTTCCGACTGCTCGTCGGAAAGGTCACGGTGCGTGTTGATCAGCAGCTCGTAGAAGTCGTCGCCGGGGGAATAGGCCTGGAAGTAACGCTTGCCGTGCTCGGCCAGGCGGGGTTTCAGGTCGAGGCTCATGTCGTCTCCTTCATGCCTGCGCGGTCGCTCGCGCGAGCGCCGCGGTTACCTTGGCTGCGTCGAAGCGCCTCCAGCGTGCGGCGACATGCTGGTCGGGGCGCAGCAGGTAGGCCGTGCCCGGGCGGGCGTCGTAACGTTGCGTGGCGACGCCCTTTGCATCGATCAGCAGTGGAACGTCGCCGGCCACCGGCCCCGGCCGCCTTGCCACGACCAGCGGCCGCACCGGAATCGCGCCCTTCGCCAGCGCCGTGGTCGCCGCGACCAGCGCCGGACTGACCTCTGCCGGATCGTCAACGAACAGCATCAGGCAGAACCCGCCGCCGACTGATTCAAGCAGCCAGGCCGGTTCACCAGCCCTGTCCACGGGCGCGTCGTCCATCGGGGCGCCCGGCAGCATGCGTCCGGTGAAGGCATCGGCCGGATCGTCGTCCGTGTTGAGGGCCGAATCGACGTAGAACGCGGGTACCGACAGCCGTCCGGAATTCACCAGCGCGCGGGCGAAGGCGTGGTCCTTGGCCAGGCTCAATACGGCATTGCGAAATGTCCTGCTGGCGCGGCTCTTGGGCGTGATGAAGTCGGTCGACCGCGTCGAGTTCAGGATGTTTTCGTCCGCGGCAAATGCGCGCTCGGCCGTGTAGCTGTCGAGCAGAGCCGGCGGAGCCCTGCCATCGAGCACGAGCTTGAGCTTCCAGCCCAGATTGTCCGCATCCTGCAGGCCGGAGTTGGCGCCGCGCGCACCAAACGGCGAGACCTGGTGGGCGGCATCGCCGATGAAGAGTACGCGGCCGTGGTTGAAGCGGGCCATGCGCCGGCACTGGAAGGTATAGACGCTGACCCATTCCAGTTCGAATTCGCGCTGGTCACCGAGCATGGCCTTGATGCGGGGGATGACGTTCTCGGGCTTCTTCTCCTCCTCGGGATCCGCATCCCAGCCGAGCTGGAAGTCGATGCGGAAGACGCCATCCGTCTGCTTGTGCAGCAGGACCGACTGGTTGGGGTGGAAAGGCGGGTCGAACCAGAACCAGCGTTCCGCCGGGAAATCCGCTTTCATCACGACGTCGGCGATGAGGAAGCGGTCCATGAAGATCTTGCCTTCGACTTCGAGGCCGAGCATGCGACGGATGGGGCTGCGCGCGCCGTCGGCCGCGATGAGCCAGCCCGCCTCCACGGTATACATCCCGTCCGCCGTCTCGACGGTCAGGGTGACCGCCGCATCGGCAGCGGTCACCGAAACGACCTTGTTCTTCCAGCGCAGATCGATGCCCGGCCGTTGAGCGGCACGTGCAACGAGATACTCCTCAAGGTAGTACTGCTGCAGGTTGACCATGCCGGGGCGGTGGTGGTCCGGTTCGGGTACGAGGTTGAAGTTGTACACCTCGCGGTCGCGGAAGAAGGTGCGGCCCACGTTCCACGAGACGCCCTTGCTGCAGACCGCGTCGCCGACGCCCCAGCGGTCGAGGATTTCCAGCGCACGCTTGGCGTAGCAGACGCCACGCGAGCCGATCGAGACCGTATCGTCCTCGTCGAGCAGGAGCACCGGGATGCCCTGCAGGTCGAGGTCGAGTGCCATGCCGAGACCAACCGGCCCGGCGCCGACGATGGCCACCGGCACACGCAGGGGCTTGCCGCCGGCGATCTCCGCCGGGCGGCGGTATTCGTAGCGCGGATACGTGTAAGTGCTCAGCATGCGCTCAGACCGCCTGCAGCGCGTGCCACATCTGCTGGTCGCGTTCGGCGGTCCAGATGCGCGGATCGCGGATTCCGGAAGCTTCGTCGTGGGCGCGCGTGACGTCGAACGGCAGGCAGTGCTCGTAGATGAAGACACTGCCGAACTTCGGGTCCATGGCCTTGCGCGTATGCGCCATGCAGGCGGCGAGATCCATGCCCTGGGCCACGGCTTCCTGCGCGCTGCGGTACAGCGTGGAGACGAAATCACGGGTGTAGCCGAGGCCGCGCGCCACCTGGTGCGGGCCGATCAGCGCCGGACCGCGCCCGGGAACCAGCGTTTCCGGCTTGAGCGCCGCCAGCGCGTCCAGCGTTGCCGGCCAGTCGGCCAGGTAGGCGTCGCCCGTGTAGCAGGCAGCATCCGCCTCGACCAGGTCGCCCGAAAACAGGATGCGCTGCTGTGGC
>CAYTFA010000289.1:0-3473 GCA_964436755.1 uncultured Rhodocyclaceae bacterium
AAGCGCGATTCGACGATGCCGTCGGCCGTGCGCTCGAACAGGCACAGCGCCTGTTCGGCGCCTCCCAGCGGCATCACCAGCCGTCCGCCCGGCGCAAGCTGGGCCAGCAGGCCCAACGGTACCTCGGGGGCAGCGGCGGCGAGGATGATGGTATCAAAGGGTGCCGCCTCCGGCAGGCCAAGATTGCCGTCGGCATGCTTGAGGCGGATGTGGGTCAGCTTGAGCTGGCGCAGGTTGTCGCGCGCACGCGCCAGGAGGCCGGCGATGCGCTCGACGGCAAACACCTGTTTCGACATGACGCCGAGCACGGCCGCCTGGTAGCCGCAGCCGGCGCCGATCTCCAGCGTCTTGCCCAGCTCGCGCCCGTTCACCAGCAGCTCGACCATGCGCGCGACCACGAAGGGCTGCGAGATGGTCTGGCCGAAACCGAGCGGCAGCGCCGTATCGTCGTAGGCGCGGTTGGCCAGCGCCGGCTCGAGGAAGATGTGGCGCGGCACCAGGCCCATCGCATGCAGCACGCGCGCGTCGCGGATGCCCAGTTCGCGCAGGCGGTCGATCATGCGCGCGCGGGTGCGCTGCGAGGTCATGCCGATGCCGGACAGGGCCGCCGCGTTCATGCCGGTTTTCCCAGCCAGTCGCGCACGCCGGCCATCTGCGCGGCGTGGGTGAGGTCGATCTGCAGCGGCGTCACCGACACCCAGCCGTTTTCCACGGCATGGAAGTCCGTCCCCTCGCCGGCGTCGGCGGCCGGGCCGGCCGGGCCGATCCAGTACAGGGTCTCGCCGCGCGGACTGACCGATTTCACCGCCGGCTCCGCCTTGTGGCGCCGCCCCAGGCGCGTCACCTGGATGCCGCGCAGAGCGTCGTAGGGCACGTCGGGCACATTCACGTTGAGCAGCACCGGCTCCTTGAAGGGCCGCGCGGCAAAGCGCGCGACCAGTTCATGGGCGACGCGCCCCGCCGTCTCGAAATGGCGGCCGGCGAAGCTCGCCAGAGAGATCGCGATGGCCGGCACGCCGAGCAGGTAGCCTTCGGTGGCGGCGGCGACTGTGCCCGAGTAGATCGTGTCGTCGCCCATGTTGGCGCCGAGGTTGATGCCGGAAACCACCATGTCGGGCTGGTGCTCGAGCACGCCGGTGACGGCAAGGTGTACGCAGTCGGTAGGCGTGCCGCTGACGAACAGGTAGCCGTTCTGGGCACGGCCCAGGTGCAGCGGCAGGTCCAGCGTCAGCGAGTTGCTCGCGCCGCTGCGATTGCGCTCCGGCGCCACCACGGAGATTTCGCCCAGGCCGGCGAGGCTGGCAGCCAGCTGGGCCAGGCCCGGCGCCAGGTAACCGTCGTCGTTGCTGAGCAGGATGCGCATGGAAGGTGAATTTTATCCCAGCGCCCGCGGCTGCCGATGGCCCGAACAGAGCCGGACTAAGCCGCCATCCCGGGTAGGATGCGGACCATGGAGCTGACCCTCCACGCCTCCGCCGACGAGATCGCCGAGTCCGACTGGTCGGCGCTCGACCACGGCGGCGACCCCTTCGCCAGTCGCGCCTTCCTCGGCGCCGCCGAGGCCACGGGCGCGGCCGGGCCCCAACTTGGCTGGCAGGCCCGGCACCTTGCGTTACGCGAGGGCAGCGCCCTGCTCGGCCTCCTGCCGCTGTACGTGCGCCACCACTCCTTCGGCGACTTCTCGCGCGACTGGAACTGGGACGCGGCCTGGCAGCGCGCCGGGCTCGCCTATTACCCCAAGCTGGTCAGCGGCATCCCCTACACACCCTCGCCCGGCCCCCGCCTCATGGCACGCGCGGGCGCCGACAGGGGCTTGGTAGCGCCGGCGCTGCTCGAGGGCGTGCTGGCCCTGGCGCGCGAATCCGGTGCCTCGTCCTGGCAATGCCTGTTCGTCGACGAAGCCGACCGGGCGCTGCTCGCCGACGCCGGCCTGCTCATGCGCCGCGGCGTGCAGTTCCACTGGTTCAACCGCGGCTACCGCGACTTCGACGACTTCCTCGCCGGCTTTACCGCCGACAAGCGCAAGAAGCTCAAGCGCGAGCGGCGCGCCGTTGCCGAATCCGGTCTGTCGATCGCCACCCTGCACGGCGACGAGATCGCCCCACCGCTGTGGGCGGCCATCCACCGCCACTACCGCGACACCTTCCGCCGTTACGGCAACCATCCGGCCTTTTCCGCGCGCTTCTTCGAGGAGGCCGGCGCCCGCCTCGGCCGCCGCATGGTGGTCTTCGTCGCCTATGAGAACGCCGTCCCGGTCGCCTCGGCCATCTGCTACCGCGATGGCGGCACGCTCTACGGCCGCCACTGGGGCGCGGCGGCTAACGTGCCGGGCCTGCATTTCGAGCTGTGCTACTACCAGGGCATCGCCTACTGCATCCGCGAAGGCCTGGGCGGCTTCGAGCCGGGCGCGCAGGGCGAGCACAAGGTCGCGCGCGGCTTCGAGCCGGTGCCGACCTGGTCGGCCTTCTGGATCGCCGATGGCGGCATGCGCCGCGCCGTGGCGGACTTCATCGCCCGCGAGGACGCGGCGATGCAGGACTACGAAGCGGAAACCGCCGCGCGCCTGCCGTTCAAGGAGTGAGCCGCGGCCGCCCGCTGGCGGCTGCGGGGGAGCGTCGCCTAGCGATGGCGTCCCGAAGCCACCGCGAACATGCGCTCGTTGCGCCTGTGCCGCGCCTCGTCGACCGTGAGCCCGACCAGGCTTTCCGGCGGCAGCGGCACGTCCCAGTGGGCCTGGAACAGATCGAGGTCCTCGCCCGTATCGAGGTGGGCGCGATAGACCTTTTCCTGCCACGCCGGGGCGCCGGGCAGGGCAACCAGTTCGACGGATTCGATGCGCATGGAGCTTGTCCCTTTTGAAGCGTGAGGCGAAACGTTCCCGCCATCCTGCTCCCGCCGGGCTCCGGCCGAAATCGGGAAATTGAAGAGAATTTCCCTGCTGTTTCCCCATCCCGGAAGCTCAAGTTGCGCTCCCGCCGGCCGAAGGTTTCTGTTACCCCCTGAAAGCTCCGGGGCGAGGACTCCCGGCCTGCCGCGCCAAGCCTACAATGGCCCGAAAAACCACCCCCAGCCCCGAGGAGAGCCCCATGGAAACCAAGCCCCCGCTACCCCCGTTCACCCCGGAAACCGCCGCGCAGAAGGTGCGCATGGCCGAGGACGCCTGGAACACTAGGGACCCGGATCGCGTCGTCCTCGTCTATACCGAGGACACCCGCTGGCGCAATCGCGCCGAGTTCCCGGTCGGCCGCGAAGAGGTACGCCGGTTCCTGCAGCGCAAGTGGGCGAAGGAACTCGACTACCGCCTGATCAAGGAACTCTGGGCCTGCGCCGGCAACCGCATCGCCGTGCGCTTCGCCTACGAATGTCACGACGACTCCGGCAACTGGTTCCGCGCCTACGGCAACGAGAACTGGGAGTTCAACGAGCAGGGCTTCATGATGCGCCGCTTCGCCAGCATCAACGACCTGCCGATC
>CAYTFA010000290.1:0-3472 GCA_964436755.1 uncultured Rhodocyclaceae bacterium
CGCGACGGCTGGAAGCGCCAGACCACGATCGGCGAGCCGCGCCTGTCGGAGATCGTCAAGAACTACCAGGCCATGGGCTTCGAGGTCCATGTCGAGGAGTTCAAGTCCGAGGGCGAGGGTTGCAACACCTGCTTCGACGCCGGCCAGGAAATGGGTATGAGCTACGGCACGGTCTATGTCCGCAAGCGCGAAGGCGCGGCGGCCGAGGATGAACTGTTTGAGGATTAGGCGCGCCGACGGCGCCGCCGCCTAGATAAGGAGGAAGCAAATGCCTGACCAGAATAGAGTAATGCGCGTGCTGCGCCAGGGTGACCTGGATGCCATCGTCGCCATCGATGCCTTCGCTTCGGGCGAGCCCCGCCGCGAGTACTACGAGCGCAAGATTGCCGGCATCCTGAACCGTGCCGCCAACATCAACACGTCCATCGTCTGCGAGGTCGAGGGCAAGGTGGTCGGCTTCGTCATGGGCTACGTGTTCTTCGGCGAGTTCGGCATCGCCGACAGCACGGCGACCATCGACACGATCGGCGTCCATCCCGACCATCGCAAGTTCGGCGTCGCCGCCGAGATGCTCGACCAGTTCATGATGAACATGAAGGCCGCCGGCGTGAAGAAGGTTTACACCCTGGTGAGCTGGGACGACTTCGCGCTGGAGAAGTTCTTCTCGCGCAACAAGTTCGTGCCGTCCAAGCGCATCAACCTCGAGTACGAACTTCCCTGATCCAACGGCGCGGCTCCGTCCATGTGGATCGACACCCATTGCCATACGAAGTATTCGTACGACAACTGGCTCGAACCGCTGGACCTGATACGCCGCGCCAAGGCGCTGGGCCTCGACGGAGCGGTGATCACCGAGCACTATTCCTCCGAGGCATCGGCGCCGGTGGAGCAGGTGGGGCGCGACGAGGGCTTCCTGATCCTGCGCGGGGTGGAGATCGCGACGGACAAGGGGCACCTGCTGGCGTACGGGGTGGAGGACGATGGCTGGAACATCTGGGGGCGCGACAGCTACCTGCCGCTCGAGGAAGTCATCGAACGCATCAACGACCTCGGCGGCATCTGCGCTCCGGCCCATCCCTTTCGCAACGTGGGACTGGCCAGCCTGATGGAAGGCCTGCTGGAATTGAAGGACATTGCCGCCGTGGAATCGCACAACGGCGTCAATGCGGAAAGCGACAACGACCTGGCGATCAACGCCTCGTCCCACCTTGGACTGCCGACCCTGGGCGGCAGCGATTGCCACAAGACGGTGGCGGTGGGGCGCTGCGCGACGGAGTTTTCGCAGCCGGTGCATGACATGGCGAGTTTCATCGCCGCGGTGAGGGCGGGCGCCTGCCGCGGCGCGTACTACCCGGGGTACCGGGTGTTGTAGCAGCACAAAGCACATGTCGGCGCCGGTGATACGGCGACAGAACGAGGCGACGAAGCAGCAGGAGGAGCGGCCATGAACGCGGTTCAGGAAGTCAAATGGTGGAAGGCGAGCCGGCCCAAGGACATGGCCGACTTCGGCGAGACCGTCTGCATCCACATCGACTGCAACAAGATCGAGGTGCCCGCTGGCGCCTCGGTGCTCAATGCCGCGACCAACGCCGGGGTGTACATCCCGGCCCTGTGCGCCCATCCGGACCTGCCGCCCGCCATGCAGCGCGGTGCCGGTGGCGCCGGCTGCAACCTGTGCATGATCGAACTGGAAGGCGAGTCGGGCATGCGCAAGGCCTGCTCGACCACGGTGGTCGATGGCATGCGCGTCACGACCAAGTCCGAGAAGATCTTCAAGTCGCGCCAGGAAAGCCTGGCCAAGATCCTCGGTCCGCATCCCCACGTCTGCCTGACCTGCCCGCAGCGCGACGGCTGTTCGCGCACCACCTGTTCCTTCGGCAATCCGCCGGAGACGCGCTGCTGCGACATCTTCCCCACCTGCGAGCTGCGCAAGATCGCCGATTTCGTCGGCATTCCCGGCACCACGCCGGGCTACAAGCCGGCTGCGCTGCCGGTGATCAAGGACGAGCCGTTCTTCGACCGCGACTACAACCTGTGCATCGACTGCCGCCGCTGCCTGACGGCCTGCAACGACATCCGCGGCGTCGGTTGCCTGGAAGTCAAGGAAGTCGAGACGCCGCAGGGCAAGCGTACCTACGTCGGCACCATCGCCGCAACCCTGGTCGATTCGGGCTGCAAGTTCTGCCAGGCCTGCGTCACCGTGTGCCCGACCGGCGCCCTGACCGACCGCACGCTGGACCCGGCCAAGCGC
This sequence comes from uncultured Rhodocyclaceae bacterium, assembly GCA_964436755.1. GTDB lineage: Bacteria > Pseudomonadota > Gammaproteobacteria > Burkholderiales > Rhodocyclaceae > Sulfuritalea. Next base: position 2,252 of record CAYTFA010000290.1, read on the forward strand.
GAAGAATCCATGGTGCCCTGCAAGTCGGCCTGCCCGGCGGGCATCGACGTGCCGCGCTACGTGCAGTTGGCCGCCGAGGGCAAGTATTCCGAGGCCATCGCCGTGGTGCGCGAGAAGCTGCCCTTCCCGGGCATCGTCGGCCGCGCCTGCTTTGCCATGTGCGAGGCGGCCTGCCGCCGCGGCACGCTCGATGACCCGCTGTCGATCCGCACGCTGAAGCGCGTTTCCGACGACAACGATACGGGCCTGTGGCGCAAGCTTTCCAAGCAACTGCCGCCCTCGGGCAAGTCGGCCGCCGTGATCGGCGCCGGCCCGGCCGGCCTCACCGTCGCCTATTACCTGGCCAAGAAGGGCCATGCCGTGACGGTGTTCGACGCCCAGCCGTCCTCCGGCGGCATGGCGCGCTACGGCATCCCGTCCTACCGCGTGCCGGGCGCCGTGATCGACCGCGAGGTCGGCGAGGTGGAGAAGCTCGGCGTCAAGTTCCAGTACGACACGCGGGTGGAGAACATCGACGAGCTGTTCGGCCAGGGCTTCGGCGCCGTGTTCGTCGGCATCGGCTGCCAGGGCGGCGACACGCTGGGCATCCCGGGCGACGACCTCGAAGGCGTGGTCGACAGCCCGACCTACCTGCGCGCGGCGACCATGGGCCTTGTCAACAACGGCCAGGGCATCGAGACCGGAAAGAAGGTCGCGGTCATCGGCGGCGGCAACGTGGCCACCGACAATGCCCGCTCGTCGCGCCGCTACGGCGCCGCGGTGGACATGGTCTACCGCCGCACCAAGGAAGAGATGCCGGCGCGCGACGAGGAATTCGACGGCTGCGTGGAGGAGGGCGTGAACATCCGCTACCTGCTGGCGCCGAAGAAGATCGAAGCCGGTCACAACGGCCATCGCCTGAGCATCACCTATTCGAAGATGCAGCTGGGCGAGCCCGATGCCTCCGGTCGCCGGCGCCCGGTCGATACCGGTGAGGAAGTCGTCGAGGGCGTGGACCTGGTGATCGCCGCGGTCGGCCAGCACCCGAAGAAGTTCGAGGGCTTCGGCGTCGAGACGGACAAGAAGGGCCGCGTCATCGTGCGTGAGGACTCGATGCTGACCAGCCGGCCGAAGGTATATGCCGGCGGCGACGCGGTGCTCGGCCCGTCGACGATGATCGAGTCCATCGCCCAGGGCCGCATCGCGGCCGGCGCCATGGACAAGCTGCTGGGCGGCGACGGC
>CAYTFA010000291.1:0-3467 GCA_964436755.1 uncultured Rhodocyclaceae bacterium
CTTCGCTCCAGGTGCCATCGATTTGGCGCATCGTCGCCGTTTCCGGCGTCAAGGCCATCAGGCCGTGAATGGCGTTGCGGGCGCGGTCGACCGAGCGGGCCTCGATCAACTCGGCCAGCGCGAACAGGAAGATCACCATCGCCGCCTCCGGCCACTGACCGATCGCCATCGCCCCCGTGACCGCCAGCGACATCAGCGCGTTCATGTTGAGGTTGCGGTTTCTGAGCGCGATCCAACCCTTCTTGTAGGTTGGCAGGCCACCGGCCAGGATCGCCACAATGGCGAGCATGGCCTCAAAAACGTGATTGCCGCCGTCGAACCAGTGCACCGCCTCGGCAGTCAAGGCGGCCAAACCGGACACAGCGAGCAGCCAGCCTGGTCCCGACGGGGCCACCGTGGGCGCTTGGGTAGCCGAATCCGCGACTTCGGCATCCATGCCCAGCGAACGAATCGCCTCGACAGCGACAGGCAAACTGTCCGGTGCATGCGACAACGACAGCGTTCGCTGCATCAGGTTGAATTCGAGCGAGTCGATTCCCGGCATTCCAGACAGTTTGCCGCGAATGAGTGACTCCTCGGTCGGGCAATCCATCTGGGTGATGCGCAGTGTCGACCGAACACGCATGTTGGTTGATGAGTCCTTCACTTCAAGACCAGCGGAGTATCGCGGCCGTTAGCCCTGAATAACATCTGTCACGCAAACAATCGCTGCCCGGGATAGGACGGAGGAAGGGCGGACGCAAGAAACGCAAGTGTGCTGGTGTTGTCAATCGTGGCTTCATAGTCAATTCATCCTCGCCTCAATGCGTGTCAGGAAGCTGCACACCGGGTACCGCCGCTCTGGCTTCGAGGAGTTTTACAATCTCGTGGTGCCCCATCATGCGCGCTACGCATAGTGCGGCGAGGCCCCCGGAGTCGACGGCATCCCACTGAGCCCCTCCGGCTAGCAGCAACCGGACCACGTCCGTATACCCCTTGTAAACGGCCACGAAGAAAGGCAGCTCACCGTCGTGGGTCGCAGCGTTTACGTCTGCGCGATGCGAGATGAGAAAACCAACGATGTCCTGGTGATCGTTGAAGGCCGCCCAAAATAGTGGGGTCCAGCCATGCCTGTTCGCATGATCGATATTCGCGCCTCGCGCGAGCAATTCCTCGGCAACTGCAAAATGTCTCCTGAAAATCGCATGGAACAGCAGGCTAAAGCCATTCTCGTCCTGCCAGTCAACCGCCACACCATGCTGCAGAAATGCACGAACCCGCCCCAATTCGCCCTCTTTGACGGATTCCAGGCAGACTTCGTTCGCAGAAGGAGTTGTCTCTTCAATGGTCGCGGGCTGCCGTTGCTTGTGCTTTCCTTTCACTAACGGCCTCACCTAACCTCGACTGCGCGCTGAATGTCGCTTATGAAGATCCAGCCCGCTTCGGGTTGCCCCGTGTGCGCCGCTTTGGTGATTGCGTCGACCAGAGCATCGGCCACGTCGTCTGCGCATGCCAGTTCCAACTTGTACTCGGTCACGACGGCTTCGGCCAACTCCATCGAGTAATGTTGCTGCGTCGGATCCGCGTTCGCCAGCGGCCGCTGAACTTGGGAGACCGTAATGTTGTGGCAACTGGCACCAGCGGTAGCCAGATCACACAGGCCCGACTGACGCAACGCTTGGAGCACGTTGGCGATGCGGGGTTGTCGGATAGATGCCTTGATCTCTTTCAGGCCGATTCTCCTTCGTTCAAATCGTGAGCTACCATCCGGTCACTCGAAGCGAAAATTGATATGCGTTCCTTCGACGGTCACACAATGTCCCGCCGGCGATCCACCGGCTCGCCACACTGCGGAGCATCTCAATTTCGCACCATTCCCATCGTGCAATTCCGGTTGGGCCGTATAGACGTAATGATCGGTATCGAGGCCTGAAAAAATCCGGTCCCAATGCTTGCGGTCGATTCCGTATTGCCGTTTCAATTCCGCAAGATTCTGATTGCGCTCGATGGCAAAGCCACCCGCTTCAAAGCGCTTCCCGCGAAATTCCAGCGCCATCGACGACCCTACCGGCCCTTCGTGGCGAAACGCACCGGTCGTAATCTCCCGATCGCTGTCCTCCCGAACCAAGCTATGCGTATGTCCAACGCAAGCGGTCAGCGCAAGCGTCGCCAGGCATACCGGTACTGCTGTCCATGCTTTCATGATTTTCCCTTTCTTTTATGTAGTGATCAGACCGATGCCGCCTTGCGTTCCCGTCGGGTTTCCAGCCACTCGTACATGAGCGGCAGGAGAAGAAGGGTCAGCGCCGTTGAAGTGAACAATCCGCCGACGACGACCGTCGCCAATGGTCGCTGCGTCTCCGCACCGACGCCTTGGGAGAGCAGCATGGGAATCAGCCCGAGGATCGCCACCGAGGCGGTCATCAGCACCGGCCGCAGCCGCAGCGCAGCTCCCTCGCGCACCGCCTCTCGGATGCTGAATCCCTGTCGTCGCCGATCATTCAAAAACGACACCAGGACGATGCCGTTGAGCATGGCGACGCCGAAGACGGCAATGAAGCCGATCGCCGAGGGCACCGACACGTACTGGCCGGTGATCGCCAGGCCGAAGACGCCGCCGATTATCGCGAAGGGCACGTTGGCGATGATCAGCGCGGCGTGGGCCAGCGAGTTGAACGCCGTGTAGAGCAGGAGGAAGATCAGGCCGATGGTCAGCGGCACGATGACGGCCAGCCGGGCCATGGCCCGCTGCTGGTTCTCGAAGGCACCACCCCACTCGATCCAGTAGCCCTCGGGCAGCTTCACCTGTTTGCGGATCTTCGCCTCCGCCTCCTTGACGAAGCCGTCCACGTCGCGGCCTTTCACATCCAGTTGCAGCACCGCATAGCGCTGCAACTGCTCTCGGCGGACGAAGGAGTACCCTTCGTCCGTTTCCACGGTGGCGACCCGCGATAGCGGCACGAGGGCGCCGGACTGGGTGCGAATCGGGATGTCGCCGATCGCTTGCGGACTGTCGCGGAAAGCAGCATCGAGTCGAACCTGTAGGTCGAAACGCTTGACGCCGTCGATCACCGTGCTGACAGTCTTGCCGCCGATGCCGGCCTGGACGACTTCGAGAATTCCGTCGGCATTGATGCCGTAGCGCGCCGCCTCGTCGCGATTCACCTTGACCACCAGTTGCGGCTTGCCCTTATTCGCTTCCAGCGCCAGATCGGCGACGCCCGGCACTTTGTCGAGTACCACCTTGGCTTCGCCGGCGAGGCGGTCAAGCGTGGTCAGGTCTTCGCCGTAGATCTTCAGGGCGAGGGTGGCGCGGACGCCGGATATGAGTTCCTCGACGCGCATCTGGATCGGCTGGGTGGCGTTGAGGACGACCGTTGGAATGGCCTTTTCCATGAACTCCTGCATCTCGCCGGAAAGCGCGGGCATGCTGAGTTTCTTCGGCCATTCGCTCGCGGGTTTGACCTCGACCAGAACCTCCATGTAAT
>CAYTFA010000292.1:0-3454 GCA_964436755.1 uncultured Rhodocyclaceae bacterium
GGGCATTTTCACCAACGTGGTCGCCGAGCACCGCAAGAAGGGCTGGAAGCCGGTCCCGGCGGTCGATCTTCCCGCACTGCCGTCGCAGCCAAGCACGCGCGGCTGACCGGCGCATCATTCCCTTTTACGCCACGAACCGTACCCATCATGTCCGATCCCGTATCCGCCGCCGTACTCGACCAGGCCTTTGTCGCCGCACGCACCTTCAACAAGTTCGCCGACCGTCCTGTAGACGATGCGACACTGCGCCGCCTGTATGACCTCTACAAGTGGGGCCCGACGGCCCTCAACGCACAACCGGCGCGTGTGGTTTTCGTGCGCAGCGCCGCCGCCAAGGAAAAGCTCAAGGATGCGCTGGCTCCCGGCAATGTCGAAAAGACCATGGTGGCGCCGGTCACCGCCATCGTCGCCTATGACGCCGCATTCCACGAGCAGTTGCCGACGCAGTTTCCGGCCATGCCCACGGTCGGCGACATGTACGTGAAGAATCCGGCCCTTGCCGCCGAAACGGCAATGCGCAACGGTTCTCTGCAGGGCGCCTACCTGATCATCGCGGCCCGCCTGCTGGGGCTCGATGCCGGGCCGATGAGCGGCTTCGACAACGCCAAAGTGGATGCGGCGTTTTTCGCCGGCAGCCAGTGGAAGTCGAACTTCCTGGTTAACCTCGGCTGGGGCGATCCCTCCGGCAATCGGCCGCGCGGACCGCGCCTGGCCTTCGAACAGGCGGTCCGCATCGAATAGCGGCGCCGGGGCCGGCGTGGCGGCGGCTTCGCGCGGAAGCCACCGCCGGTGCGCCGACTACTTGAGGAACTTCCAGTCGCCGTTCTCGATGGTCGCCATCACGGCCGCGCGCCCATCGAAGCCGTTGTGGTTGGTCGGCGACATGCTGAATACACCATGCACCGCCGGCAGCTCCTTGATGTTTTCCAGCGCGTCGCGCAGGGCCACGCGGAACTCCGGCGTTCCCGGCTTGGCCTTCTTCAGCGCTTCGGGCACCGCGCGGTTGAGCAGCAGGTAGGCATCCCAGCCGTGGCCGCCGAAGGTCGAGCGGCTGTGGGCGCCGTGCGCGCCTTCGTAGACCTTGATGTACTCGAGCGCCGGCTTCTTCGAGGGATGGTTGTCGGGCAGGCCTTCGGCGAGCAGCATCGGCCCCACCGGGAAAATCGTCCCTTCGACGTTCTTGCCGCCGACGCGCAGGAAGTCGCGATTGGCGATGCCGTGCGTCTGGTAGAACTTGCCTTTGTAGCCTCGCTCGATCAGCGTCGACTGCGGCAGTACCGCCGGCGTACCGGATCCTGCAATCAGCACGGCGTCGGGCTTAGCGGAAATCAGCTTGAGCGCCTGGCCGGCAACGCTGGTATCCGCGCGCTGATAGCGCTCGACGGCAACGATGTTGATTCCCTTGCCCTCGACGGCGCCCTGCAAGGCCTTGAGCCAAAGCTCGCCGTAGGGATCGGCGTACCCGATGAACCCGACGGTCTTCACGTTGTTGGCGACCATGTGCTGGGCGATCGCCACGGCCATGAGGTTGAAGCTCTGTGGCGTCGAGAAGATCCAAGGCGCCTTGTCGCCGGCGGGCGGCACCGGCGCCATCGCCAGTTGCGGCGTCTTGGTTTCGACGGCCACTTCGAGGATGGCCATGGACGTCGGCGTCACCGATGAGCCGATGATGGCATCCACCTTGTCTTCGCCGGTCAGCTTGCGCGCATTCTTGACGGCCGTGCTCGGATCGGTCGCATCATCGAGCACGATGTACTTGACCTTCTCGCCACCCACGGTCGCCGGCAGCAGCGCAATTGTCTGCTTTTCAGGAATCCCGAGCGACGCCGCCGGACCGGTGGCCGATACGCTGACGCCAATCGTGACGTCGGCCATAGCGCTGCCGGCTGCCAGGGCCAGCGCGACGGCCTGCAGCATTGCGAGCTTCTTCATGGTGAATCTCCTCCATTTTTGATTGGTCGAATTCTGCCGGTGGACGTTGCCTGCACCAGCGGAGTGCAAGCTTACCGCACACGGCCGTTCGTAAGGTACGACGCGGCGCAAAACCCGCCGCCGCAGGCTGGATCGATTTCCGCAAACGCGACTCTTGAGTTAGCATCACGCCCTGTCGTACCCAACAAAGGACATTGCCATGGCCCGCAAAAACAAGCTGGACTTCTCCGACATCGCCACCACCCGCAAGAAGCTCAACCTCAACCAAACCGCCTTCTGGAGCCGCTACGGCGTCACCCAGTCGGGCGGCTCCCGTTACGAATCCGGCCGCGCCATTCCGAAGCCGCTCGCCATCCTGCTCTGGCTGCACCGCAGCGGACGGGTCAGCGACAAGGACCTCGCCGACGCGCTGAAATGATCTTCCGGCCCGCATGGCGGGCCGGCCTTTCCTTCCCTGGGACACTGCCCCGATGCTGATCGAGACGGCGCGCGGTACCGTGCATGAGTGGCAGCGTGACCACATGGGCCACATCAACGTGCGGGCCTACATGGAGTTTTTCGAGGAAGCCTGCTGGCAGTTCTACGCCATGCTGGGCATGACGCCTTCGCTTCTGCGCGCCGGCAAGCTGCACCTGGCCGCCGTGCAGCAGAACATCGCCTACCAGAAGGAACTGTATCCGGGCGATACGATCGCGGTGCGTACTGGCGTGCTCGAAATGCGCTCGAAAGTGCTTCGCTTCCGCCACGAACTGATCAATACGGAGAACGGCGAGGTCTGTTCGACCTGCGAATTTACTGTGGTCTGCCTTGATCCGCAGGCGCGCAAATCGCAGCCCTTCCCTGCCGATGTCGCCGAGCGTGCCCGTGGCTACGCCTGGCCGGAAGCCACCTGAGCAGCCACCGACGCCATGACGAGATCCGTTCCCGCCGACGCCCGCTTCGAACCCGAGTTCGTGGCCGGGCTTAAGCACGTCTTCGAAGAGAAGATTGCATTCAACAAGGTCATGGGCGTCAAGCTATCGGTGATCGAACCCGCACGTGTCGCCGGGTACATCGAGATGCGCCCGGAGCTGGTCGGCCATTTCGTGCACAAGCAGTTGCATGGCGGCGTCATCAGCGCCTGTCTCGATGCCCTCGGCGGCATCGCCGTACTGGCAGCCATCGGCGCGCGCCACCTCGACGAACCGCTGGAGCAGCGACTGCACCGTTTCGTCAAGCTCGGCACCATTGACCTGCGCATCGACTACCTGCGCCCCGCCATCAGCGAGCGCTTCGAGCTGCGCGCCGAGGTGCTGCGCCTGGGATCGCGCGTCGCCACCACGCGCATGGAGTTCTTCGCCGCCGACGGCAAGCTGCTGGCGACAGGCGCCGGCGCCTACATCGTTTCCTGATCCGTACGACCTGCGGGAGCGGCCGTCAGCCTATGTAGCGCAGATGGCTGCCGCATCCGGCGCGACAGTCGGACGCGCCAAAGCCAGGCACCAGGGCCGTGCCGCGGGTGGCACGATTGACTACGCACTCG
>CAYTFA010000293.1:0-3429 GCA_964436755.1 uncultured Rhodocyclaceae bacterium
GTGCCCGCTTACTTGCCTGCTTCGCGCCTGGCGCGCGACGTAGCCATCACCATGGCTTCGCCGTCGATGACGACCTTGTCGCCGACGGTGCATACCGTGTCGAGCACGACGCGCGCCTTGTCGGTGATGACTTCCTTGACCGTCACCTTGGCATGCACGGTATCGCCGATGCGCACCGGTGCCTTGAAGCGCAGCGACTGGCTCAGGTAGATCACGCCGGGTCCGGGCAGGCGCGTGCCAAGCACGGCCGACAGGAGGCTGGCCGACAGCATGCCGTGGGCAATGCGGCCGCCGAACATCGTCGTCTTGCCGAACTCCTCGTCGAGATGGACGGCATTGGTGTCGGTGGATACCGCGGAGAACAGCAGGATGTCCGCTTCGGTGATCGTCTTGGCGACGCCGGCAGTCATGCCGACGGTGATGTCCTCGATGTCGTAGCCGTTCTGGGGGTTCATGCGGGTCCTCGTAGCGTGGGGGTGGATCGACCGGATGGGGCGCCTGCTACCGCTGCCACTCGAGCTTGCCGAGGGTGCCGGAGACGCCAAGGCTGGCGCGCCGCATTTCGGTCGATAGCTTGATTTCGGCGTTGATGCGCCCGCGCACGTTGCGTTCGGCGTCGACGTCGATGCTGCCGGTGGCGGCCATGTTGCTCTGGTTGAGCCGCAGCGAGCGGAATTGGGCCACGCCGCGTTCATAGACGAGGCTGCCGCCGAGTTCGCTGAACTGGGTCTGGCCGCGCAGGGTGCCGCCCTGCAGCACGCTGCCCAGGTCGACGCCGAGCAGCGTCCCGCGCGGGATCGTGAAACTGCCTTCCACGCGGCCGGTGGGGAATAGCTGGGCCGGATCGCTGGCCTGCATGACGAAGATGCCGTTGCCGGCAAAGCGCGCACTGCCCATCACCTCGGGCACCACGCGCGCCGTATCGATCTGCTTGGCATTCACCTCGCCGGTGAGCGACCAGCCGCCGCCCCATTTGAGGCGCGCCGTGCCGCCCAAGGTGCCGCCGTGGGTAAAGCCCTTGAAGTCGGTCAGATTGATCCCGTTCGCATCGGCGCTGCCGCTTGCCTCGAAGTCCTCCAGCACGAGCGTGGAACCGAACGGCACCTTGAAACTCTTCGTCTTCACGTTGAACTGGACGCCGGCGCCCTTGGGCGTGAGCTGGCCCTCCAGGCTCTTGTCCGCCGCACTGAGGCTGATGGCCTTCCAGGCGCCGCCGCCCTCCTCCTCGATGCGGGCGTCGAACGGCGGCAGTGCGATGCCCTTGGCATTGATGCTGACCCCGGTCGCGCTGACGTTGCCCAGCACCACATCGCCGGGCCCGCCGCGCCCGAACAGGACCCAGCCGAGCGCCTGCTCGGACAGGACCGGCGACTCGAGCTCGATGGCGCGGAAGTTCTTCTTCTCGCCGAACAGGTTGCCCAGGTCGCCACGTGCCTTGACGCTGGGTATGCGCACCTGGCCGTCGGCGCCGATGGTGACGCCGTCCAGGCGCAGGTGCGGCGTGGGAACCAGCGCCATGTGCAGTCCCTTGATCTTCACCGGCTGCTGGAAGCGCGCAGACAGCGCCTTCTCGAATGCAGGAATCTGGCCGTCGAAGGACACGAAATGCATGCCGGCGAGCGCCACCACCACGAGCCCGACGGCCCCCATGGCGGCCGTCTTGAGCATCTTGCGCCGCTTCTGGGCGGACAGGCGCTCGTCCTTGAGGGCAGTCGCGGCCGTTTCCTCGCGCACGCGGGCCTCTTCCTCCTCGCGGGCCTTTTCCTCGGCCTCCATCCAGGCCTTCTCTTCGGCAAGCAGCCGCTCCTGGACTTCCGCACGCTGCCGCGCACGCTCGGACTCCTCGGCGGCAAACTGCTCGCGCTCCTGGGCCAGGCGCCGTGCCTGTTCCTCGGCTTCCTGGCGCGCCCGCGCCGCAGCGCGCTCGGCTTCCTCGGCGGCCGCCCGCCGCGCTTCGAGTTCCTCGGTCTTGCGCCGGGCCTCCTCCTCCAGCTTGCGCCGCGCTTCCTCCTCGGCCCGTCGACGCGCCTCCTCTTCGGCCTTGCGCCGCGCTTCCTCTTCGGCGACGCGACGCATTTCCTCGGCCTTGCGCCGGGCGTCTTCCTCGGCCCGGCGGCGCATTTCGTCCTCGGCCTTGAGCCGCATCTCCTCTTCGACCTTGCGCCGCGCCTCCTCCTCGATCCGGCGCCGCAATTCCTCGTCCGCCCGCCGCCGCGCCTCGCGCTCGGCGCGCTGGCGCGCTTCCTCCTCGGCCCGGCGCCGGTCTTCCTCGTCGCGCCGCACCTGCTCGGCTGCCTCGGCCACGGACGGGACGCCGCCCTGGCGGCGCGACTTGATCTTGTCGCGCAGCTCCCAGGCCTTGCGCAGGTGGTCGGCAGCGGACGGTCCGGCGGAGGCTTCCTGGATGTAGCCGCCGTCCAGCAGCGCATCGAGCCCTTCGCCGAACTGAGTCGCCGTCAGGTGGGCCATTTCCGACGCAATGTCGTCCACCGTCGAGTGGCCATCGATCGCATTGAGGATGTGGATCTGGGCGCGCGGCAGTTCGTCTGTTTGCGCGGCCTTGTCGCCCTGCGCCGTTCGCGCGTAGATGGTTGTTCTGTTCATGGCATCCCTGATGGCAAATTGGCGCGCCGTCGCACGAGCATCACGCGGCCTGGCCGACGTCCTTCTTCAACTGCAGCAGCAGGCCTTCTATTTTCTCCGAAAGCACGCCGAATTCCACGATGGCCAAGTCGCCCAGCTGGACGATGCGGCCATCGCGTATGTCGGCAGCAATCTGCTCCGAGCGCCGGTGGAACTCGCGGTGCACATCCGGCAGCTCGCGGGCGGCGGCAAAGGCGGCCAGTTCGCCGGCATTGGCCGCCAGCCAGCGGCCCAGGGCGCATTCAGCGGCATCGCCCAGCGGCCGCGTGTCGTAGTCGGCGCCGCTGATGCGGTCCAGGGCCAGGTGGAACTTCATCTTCCACGCCTTGTGCATCGCGATCGCGCCGTCGAAATCGAATCTGTCCATATCCTAGCGAACCCGCAAAAAGGCCTCTACGTTACCACTCCTGCACCCCGGCGGGCACCTCAGCCTGCCAGCCCGAGCGCCCCGCCCAGCACGAGGCGCGCAGCCAGCGCGATTACCAGCGCCGCCGCCACCGATACCAGCACCGCATGGATGGCATCGCGCCGGCCGAGGGTGCGCGTCATAACGGCGAAGGTGGAGATGCAGGGGACGTAGAAGGTGATGAACAGCAGCAGCGCGCTCAGTTGCACGGTATTCAGGACACCGCCGATCTCCTGGGTACCCAGCGCCTGGTAAATCATCAGCAACGACAGCTCCTTGCGCAGCACGCCGAACAGCAACGGCACGCCGAGGGCGACGGGCAGACCGAGCCACCAGGACGTCACCGGCGTCAGTGCGGCATTGATGACGCCGTCGGCGCC
>CAYTFA010000294.1:0-3423 GCA_964436755.1 uncultured Rhodocyclaceae bacterium
GCATTGAGTCCGCCGCCCGGTACCAGCAGGCCGCCGCTGCCGGGGCCCAGCACGCGTACCAGGCGCGGCCGCGCGGCGGCGAGTATGGCGCGGTAGGCTTCATTCAGGGCGTCGGGGGCGAGGAATTCGCGCGTCGAAGGGCCGATGATCACTGCGCGCGTACCCAGTTCGCCGAGCTTGGCGACGATCGCCGCCACGTCGGCGAGCGGCGCGCAGACGATGGCCAGTTCCGGCACCGTCGCCAGTTCGTCGATGTGGATATGGGCGCCGAGGCCGAACAGCGAGCGCTTTTTCGCCGCCACGCGCAGCACCGGACCGGCGAAGCCCCCGGCCGCCAGGTTGGCCAGCACGATGTCGGCGTAACGAACGGCCTCCTCCGATTCGGAAACCACGGCGACCGACTTCGGGCGGAAGAAGTATTCGAGGTTACGGACGGTCATGGCATTGCCGTGGCGGGCTGGAAGGCGTGGTGGTCCCGCGCCGTGAAGATTCTGCCACAGCGCATCGCGTGGTCTGGGTGCCCGACTCTAGAGCGCTTTGCTGCCTAGCCCACCCGGCAGCTGCCCCACCACAGGATGGCGACGAGGATTACCGCGATCACCAGCCAGGTCTTCCACGGGCTCTTCTTCTCCGCGTAGGGGTCGTTGAGCGCGCGCTCGGCACCGGCGGGCAATTGTGCCAGTTGGGTCAGCGAGGTGCCGAAGGGAATGTTGATGCGGGCGCGCGCATTGACCGCCCAGCCGTTGGCGTCGAGTATGGGGCCGAGGTTGCGGCTGCGCAGCTTGAACCAGGCCATGATCACCGCCGGCCCGGAGATCACCAGCAGGAGGCCGAGCAGCGCCAGCGGCATCTGCCAACCCTTGAGCCCGAGCAGGCCGGTGACCATGGAGGCGATGGCGGTACCGATGGCGCCGACGGCGAGACCGATCGCGGCGAAGATGCCGGCGAACTTGCCGACATCGAAGGCTTGCTGTGCCGGAGCCGGCTTGGGCGGCGGCGCGGCCGGAACGTCGGCCTTCTTGACCGCGGCGGCCGCGGCTTCAGCGAGCTTGCTCTCGACACCGGCCGCCTTGTTGGCGGCGATCTTCTGTACCTGTTCGCCGATCATGCGCGCCAGCTTCTTGTAGGGCGACCAGAAGGCCTGGCGCAGGCTGATCGGATGGTCGACGATCTTGGTGATGGTGGCGTCCCAGTCGCGTCCCTGTCGGTCGTAGAAGACGCCGTTGCGCAGCGCCATCAGCTGGTCCGAATCGCCGGCCGTGAAGGCGGCGGCGATCGAGAGCTTCTCGCCGTTGCGGAAGCAGTCGCAATACACGAGGCAGATGCGCGCAAGCGACGCCAGCGCCGCGTGGCGCGCCGGGTCGCCGACGGCGACGCAAAGCTCCGCCGAGCGGCCGTCGAGGTAGAGCGTGCCGATCTGGAAGGTTGCCTTGCCCTGCCGCGTATAGAAGTCGCGGAAGGCGACGAAATTGTTCGCCAGCGGCATCAGGTCGCGCACATAGCGCGCCAGGCGTTCGAGGTCGCGTACCGCCTCGGCTTCGGCCGGCAGGCCGGCAGGCTTGGCCGCCTGCCAGGCCGTGTACACGGCAAGCTGGTCCTGCACCGCGCGCCAGTCGCTTTCGGTCAGCGCCGTGCGCGCGCCGAGCAGCGGCACCACGGCCGCCTCGCGCAGCGAGGCGATGCGCGCCGCCCACGCCGGGTTGATGCCGGAGTCGCTGCCGGCACCCAGAGGCACGGTGGCATTCGCGTCGACCCAGGCCAGGGGCAGGGCCGCAATGTCGGCGTGCTCGGCGGTCAAGGACGTGGCATTGAGTGCCTTGAGGCTGTCGCCGGAGGCGTTCATCGCTTCGCCGGCGCGCTGGTCGAAGGCCGCCAGGCGGCAGCGTACGAAGAAGTCGTCGATCTTGTCCTTGACGGCGGCAAGCGCGGCGCAGGCGGCCTCGGTGGCGTCCCCCAGCGGACGGGCAGCGGCACCCGAGGCTTCCCAGGCGGCCAGGGCACGCGCCGAATACTCCGCCTCCGCGGCACTTGCCGCTTCGACTGTGACGAGGGTCTCGCCGGCCGGCAGCAGCCCCTTGGCGGCGGCGAGCACGGCCTCGTCCTTGATGGCGGCCAGCGGCACGCCGCCAAGCTTCTGCTGCAGCACGGCCGTGTCGGAAAGCCGCTCGGCGGCCCAGTCGATGGCGGCCAGCAGCTCGGGTGCGCGGATGTGGCGATCGCCGTCGCTATCGATCAGCGCCAGCGTACGCGCATCGAATTCGATGCCGGTGGTGGGGCACGAAAGCGCGACCCACAGCTTCTGGTCGAGCTCGCGCAGATGCAGCAGGTCGGCCGCGGTATCGATGCGCACCTGGTCGAATCCGCCGGCGCGAAAGAATTTCCATTGGTGGGCCATGTCGTCTCCCCTTTTCTTGGTCCTTGTTGGCGGTCAGCGCGCGTTGTCGCCGACGAATGGATTGCTGCGGCGTTCCATGCCGAAGGTCGACATGGGGCCGTGGCCGGAAATGAATTCGACGTCGTCACCCAGAGGCCACAGCTTGCCGCGAATCGAGTCGACCAGCGCGTCGAAGCTGCCGCGCGGGAAGTCGGTGCGGCCGACGCTGCCGGCGAACAGCAGGTCACCGACCAGCGCGAGCCGTCCCGGCGCGTTGAAGAACACCACGTGGCCCGGCGTGTGCCCCGGCGTGTGCAGCACCTGCAGCGTCTCGTTGCCGACGCTGACGCTGTCGCCGTCTTCGAGCCAGCGGTAGGGCGTGAAGGGGTGCGCCGGCGGAAAGCCGAAGGCGCGCGCCTGGGCAACCAGCTGGTCGAGCCAGAACGCCTCCTCGCGCTGCGGACCCTCGATCGGCACGCCGAGGCGCTCCTTGAGTTCGCCTGCACCGCCGGCGTGGTCGATGTGGCCGTGGGTGAGCAGGATCTTTTCCACGGTGACGCCTAGCTGCGCTGCAGTGGCGAGCAGATGCTGGATGTCGCCGCCGGGGTCGACGAAGGCGCCCTTCTTGGTTTGGGCGCACCAGAGCAGCGTGCAGTTCTGCTCGAAGGGTGTAACGGGGATGATGCGGTATTCCATGCGGGCTCCCGGTGCTAGTTCGCAAGGCCACGCCGGTAATGGATGGCCTCGGCGACGTGGGCGGCGCCGACGCCGGACTCGCCGGCGAGATCGGCGATGCTGCGCGCCACCTTGAGGATGCGATGATAAGCCCGCGCCGACAGCGACAGACGCGCCATGGCCTGCTTGAGCAGGGCGGCGCCGGCGGCATCGGGACTGGCGTGACGCTCGACGTCATCCGGCGCGAGCAGCGCATTGGGCTTGCCCTGGCGTGCGCTTTGCGCGGCGCGCGCTGCGGCGACGCGCTCACGCACGGTCGCCGAGGGCTCGCCGTCGCCGCGCGCGGAAAGCTCGGCCTCGGCCACGGCCGGCAC
>CAYTFA010000295.1:0-3404 GCA_964436755.1 uncultured Rhodocyclaceae bacterium
CACCGGCAGGATGCCGGACACCATGCCCATGTTGACGAAGGCGTAGGTGAAGAAGATCAACGTCACGGCGCCGGCCAGCAGGCGCGAGAACAGCGTTGCCGCGTTGGCGGCGATCATCAGGCCGCGGCCGATGAGCAGGGAATAGAGCACGAGCAGGACGAGGTTGCCGAGCAGGCCGAACTCCTCGGAGAACACCGCGAAGACGAAGTCGGTGTGCCGTTCGGGAATGAACTCCAGCTGTGCCTGCGTGCCGGCACGCCAGCCCTTGCCGAGGATGCCGCCCGAGCCGATGGCGATCGTGGACTGGATGATGTGGAAGCCCTTGCCGAGCGGGTCGCGCTCGGGATCGAACAGGGTGATGATGCGCTGGCGCTGGTAGTCGTGGAGAAGGTTCCACGCCAGCGGTGCGGCGGCGGCGGCGGCTACCGCCATGCCAGCCATGATCTTCCACGAGAGGCCGGCGAAGAAAATCACGTAGAAGCCGGCGGCGAGCACCAGGATCGCCGTACCCAGGTCCGGCTGGCGTGCGATCAGCGCCACGGGCACCAGCAGCAGCACGGCCGCGACCGCATGGTCGCGCAGGCGGGGCATCAGTTCGCGTTTCTGGAAGAACCAGGCCAGCAGCAGCGGCATGGCGATCTTCATCAACTCGGAGGGCTGTACACGCATGAAGCCGAGATTGAGCCAGCGCCGCGCTCCCTTGGACACGTCGCCGAACAGTGCCACGGCAACCAGCAGCAGCAGGCCGCCCAGGTAGATCGGCACGGCGAGCTGCATCAGGCGCTGCGGTGGCACCTGCGCCATCAGGCGCATGACCACCAGCGCCACCGCGACGTTGATCAACTGGGAATTGATCCGCTCGGGCGATGCGCTGGCCATGACGCCCGTGGCGAGCAGCACGAGCAGGCCGGCAATGACCATCAGCGGCGGGTCGAGCGGGGCGATCAGGCGCCGCCAGAGGGCGCGCAGCGCGGCAACGCCGAAGCCACGGTTCATTCGGCGTCCTCCTCGACAGCGTCCTCGTCGGCCGGCGCCGGCGCCTTGGGCTTCTTGCCGAGCAGGTAGTAGTCGAGCACCTGGCGCGCGATCGGGGCCGCGGCCTGCGCGCCGAAGCCGCCGTTCTCCACCAGCACGGCCAGCGCGATCTTCGGTTCGTCGGCCGGCGCGAAGGCGATGAACAGCGCATGGTCGCGCAACTCCTTCTTCACGGCGCCCTCCTTGTATTGCGCGCCCTTGAGCGAAAACACCTGCGCGGTACCCGTCTTGCCCGCGGCGACGTATTCGGCGCCGGCAAAGGCGCGTGCGCCGGTGCCCTCCTTGTTCACGCCGACCATCGCCTTGCGGATCACTTCGACGTGCTCCGGCTTGAGCTTGAGATCGCGCAGCGGCTGCGGCTCGATCATGCGCTTGCTGCCGCTGCGCGTGTCGGTGACATGCTGGACGAGGTGGGGACGGAACATCACGCCGCCGTTGGCGACCGTGGCCACGGCCTGCGCGAGCTGGATCGGGGTGTAGGCGTTGTAGCCCTGGCCGATGCCGATCGAGATGGTTTCGCCGGCGTACCATTTCTGCTGCTCGGGCTTCTTGAACCGTTCCCGTTTCCATTCCTGCGAGGGCAGCACACCCCTGGACTCGCCTTCGATGTCCACGCCTGTCTTCTGGCCGAGGCCGAGGCTGCCCATGAACGCGGCGATGTTGTCGATGCCAAGGTCATTGGCAAGCATGTAGTAGTAGGTGTCGCAGGAAACCACGATCGACTTGTACATGTCGACCATGCCGTGGCCACCCTTCTTGTCGTCGCGGAAGACGTGGCCGCCGAAGTTGAACACGCCGGGATCGGCGATGGCCTGTTCCGGGCGGCGCTTGCCCAGGGTCAGCGCGGCCAGTGCCATGAAGGGCTTGAATGTCGAACCCGGCGGATAGGCGCCGTTGAGCGCGCGATTGACCATCGGCTTCTCGGGCGACTCGTTGAGTTCGCGCCAGCTTTGCGAATCGATGCCGTCGACGAAAAGGTTGGGGTCGTAATTGGGTACCGAGACGAGAGCAAGGATGCCACCGGTCGTTGGCTCGATCGCGACCAGCGCGCCCTTGCGGTCGCCGAAGGCCTGCTCTGCAATGCGTTGCAGCTCGATGTCGACCGTCAGCGTCAATTGGTTGCCGGCGACCGGCGCCGAGCGCGACAGCGTGCGTACCGCGCGGCCGCCGGCGTCGACCTCGACCTGCTCGTAGCCGCTGATTCCATGCAGGTCGAACTCGTAGTGCTGCTCGAGGCCGGTCTTGCCGAAGTGCTCGGTGCCGCGGTAGTTGGCTTCCTGGTCGCGCTCCTCGATCTTCTCCAGGTCCGAATCCGTAACGCGGCCGATGTAGCCCAGGATGTGCGAGGCGAAGGCGCCGCCCGGGTATTGGCGGAACAGGCGCGCCTTGATCTCGACGCCCGGAAAGCGGTAGCGGTGGGCGATGAAGCGCGCCACCTCGGTATCGGTCAGGCGCGTGCGGATGGGCAGCGTCTCGAAGCTCTTGCTTTCCTCCATGAGCTTGCGGAAGCGGCGCCGGTCCTTTGCCTCGATCTCGATGATGCCGGCCAGGCCGTCGATGGTCTTCTCCAGGTCGCCGGCGCGCGAAGGGGTGATTTCCAGCGTATAGGCCGAGTAATTGCGCGCCAGCACCGTGCCGTTGCGATCGACGATGAGGCCGCGGTTGGGCACGATGGGTACCAGCGAAATGCGGTTGTCCTCGGCGCGGGTCTGGTAGTAGTCGTGCTGCACGATCTGCAGCCAGACGAAGCGCACGAACAGCAGCGCGAAGCAGAACAGGACGAAACCGCCCGCGACGGCGATGCGCGCGCGGAAGCGCTCCAGTTCTTCCTGCGGGTTCTTGAATTCCATCTACGGCGTCGGCACGCGGATCAGATGGGCCGGTGCACGTCCTTCTCCTCGGGCTGGTACTGGGGTATCAGCAGGAGATAGGTCACCGGATGCCAGAGCAGGGTTGCCGTGAAGCTGGAGAGGAACCAGAGCACGCCGGGAAAACCGGCACCCGCCACCATGCGCGCAATCGTCATCACCACCTGTGCGCCAAGCAGCATCGGCAGCACGTGCAGCGCCTGTTGCGAAAGCGGGAACCACAGCACGCGCCGCGACAGGCCCGCGGCAAGATAGGCGAGCAGCACGTAGGCCAACGCGTGCTGCCCCATCACGCTGGCGTTCGCGACGTCCATGGCGAGGCCGAGCACGAAGGCGGCGGCCATGCCGACCTTGAGCGGTTGGTGGATGCACCAGAAGGTCAGCACCAGCGCCACCCAGTCGGGGATGCCGGGCAACTGGCCGAAGGGAATCAGGTTCAGCACCAGGGCCAGGCACAGCGTGAGGACGATGAACCAGTTCCTGACCGGAAGGAGGATGCGC
>CAYTFA010000296.1:0-3404 GCA_964436755.1 uncultured Rhodocyclaceae bacterium
TGGCGAAGAACACCACCTCGCGCCCCGGGTTGTCGCGCGCGATCTGCAGCGCATCCAGAGTCGAATACACCATGCGCACGTCGCCGCACTTGTTGCCCACCCCGGCCTTCGCCTTCATCAGCGACAGGCTATCGGAAGCCGGGATGCGCAGCGTGTCGCCGTAAGTGCAAAGGATGACGCGCTGCTCCAGCGCCAGGCGTATGGCGAGATCGACCCTGCCGATCGGCAGCACGCAGACCGGGCAGCCGGGACCATGCACCATGCGCACGGACTCGGGCAGCAGGTCGGACAGGCCGTACCGCGAGATGGCATGGGTGTGACCGCCGCAGAATTCCATGAAGCTGTAGCGCCGTCCGGGCTCCACGATGGCGGCAATGCTCGCAGCGAGATTCCGGGCCAGATCACCGTCGCGGAACTCGTCAATGTATTTCACGGCCTTCCCCTCAGCCCCCTTCCCGCAGGAAGGGGGTGACCGTGGTTCGCGCCCTTCGGCCGCTCGAACTTGTATTTCACGCCGCCGCGCCGCCTTCCAGTGTCTGTGCGTTCATTTCGGCGAACAAGGCCAACGTCTTCTCGGCTTCCTCGGGATCGACCTTGGTCAGCGCGTAGCCTACATGGAGGATTACGTAATCCCCGACCTGGACGTCGGACAGCAACGCCAGCGAAATCTGCTTCTTGACGCCACCAAGGTCGACGAGGGCACTTTCGTCAGGACCGATCTCGATGACTTTCACGGGTATGGCAAGGCACATGTCAGTGCTCCAGGGAGTGCAGCGCAACCCACGCCTGGCCCAGCGCCAGGCCGGCATCGCCGGGAACCAGCTTCACCGGCGCCAGCACCCGCAGCCCGCGGGCCTCGAGTGTCTCGCGCAGGCGCGCGGAAAGCAGTCGGTTGAAGAAGCAGCCGCCGCCGACCGCAACTGCAGCCAGGCCCGCCTTCGCGCACGCCTGTTCGCACCAGGCGGCGAGCGCCGCTGCCAGCGTGGCATGAAACCGCGCCGCGCCCTGCCCGGCGTCGGCTTCATCCGCCAGCGCACCCAGCAGCGCACGCAGGTCGAGCACCTCTCCGGCATGGTGCCAGCCATCAGCCATGGCTGCCGGCCACCCGTGCGCGGCGATATGCATTGCGGCGGCCTGCTCGAGCTTGATCGCGGCTTCGGCATCCATGGTCATGCGCCGGCACAGGCCGAGCAGGCCGGACGCCGCATCGAACACACGCCCGGCACTCGAGGTGCGCGGGCAGTTGAGATTCTTTTCGAGCATGGCCAGCACCGTGGCTGCCCCAGCCTCGTCAGCGTAACGTACAGTCACCTCGCCGCCACGTCCCAGGTCGTACAGCACCGCCGCCGCCATGCGCCACGGCTCGCGTGCCGCGCGGTCACCGCCGGGCAGGGCGAGCGGAGCGAGGTGTCCCAGGCGCTCGAAACGCGCGCCATCGACCATCAGCAGTTCGCCGCCCCATGGCGTGTTATCGGTACCGAGACCGACGCCATCCAGCGCCAGGCCGACGATCGGCCCGCGCCAGCCGTGCTCGGCACAGACCGAAGCGATGTGGGCATGGTGGTGCTGCACCGGCACGGCAGGCACGCCAAGGCGCGACGCCACCTCGGCCGCACGGCGCGACGAATGAAAATCCGGATGCAAATCGTGGGCAACGGCAACCGGATTGCCCAGCCACGCCAGCATGGCATCGGCCTCGGCCTCGTGGCCAAGACAGGCGTCGGGCGTGTTGAGGTCGCCGACCACCTTCGAGATGCGTGCCTCTCCCGCGCGAATGCCGCAAACCGCATTCTTGAACCATGCGCCCGCCGCGTAGACCGGCGGCGCGCTCGAAAACTCCCCGCCCAGCGCGAGGCCAATGCCGCTCACTGCGCCGCCAGCCTCGCCTCGAGTTCCGCCACGCGCCGCTTGAGCGAATCAACGGTCTCCGCCCTGGCGGCCGAAGCTGCCTGCGCCCCGGCACCGATCCACGCCAGCCACGCATCCATCCCCTGCCCCGTCGTGGCCGAAACCTGAAGCACCTGGATCCCCGGATTCACACGGCGCGCATAGTCGATGGCGCGGTCCACGCTGAATGCCAGGTGCGGAAGCAGATCGCACTTGTTGAGCAGCATCAGGCTGGCGGCGCGGAACATGTCCGGGTACTTGATCGGCTTGTCCTCGCCTTCCGTAACCGAAAGGATCACCACCTTGTGCGCCTCGCCGAGGTCGAAGGCTGCCGGGCAGACCAGATTGCCGACGTTTTCTATCGCCAGCAGGGAATCGTCGGCCAGGGCCAGCTTTTCCATGGCGTGGCCGACCATGTGGGCATCGAGGTGGCACCCCTTGCCGGTATTGATCTGGATTGCCGGCGCACCGGTGGCGCGGATGCGCTCCGCGTCCTGGCTGGTCTGCTGGTCGCCCTCGATCACCGCCACCGTGCGACGGCCCTTGAGCATTTCGATGGTCTTCACCAGCAGCGTGGTCTTGCCCGACCCGGGACTGGAAACCAGATTCAGCGCAAAGATGCCGCGTTCGGCCAGGCGCTCGCGATTCGCGCGTGCATAGGCGTTGTTCTTGGCGAGGATGTCCTGTTCGATCTGCACCATCCGCTTGGCGCCGATTCCCGGGGCATGCGCGTGTGCCGGCGCGTAGCGATGCGCGTGGTCGTGTCCGGCGCCGTGACCGTGACCGTGATGGTGATCATGCTCATGGCTATGGCGGGTGCCGTCGGCGTGGACATGCTCATGGCCATGGTCGTGGTCATGCTCGTGGTCGCCATGGTGGGCGTGGCCGTGGCTATGGCGCGTGCCGTCGGCATGGACATGCTCGTGCCCGTGTTCATGGTCCTCGTCATGAGAGTGCTCATCACCGTCGATCTTCACTTCGCCGCTGCCGCAGCCGCATGTCGTACACATGTTTCCTCCACTACCCCACTTCGAGTTCCTTGACCCGCATTTCCGTGCCGCCGCTCACCTGCATCTGGTGGCTGCCGCAGTCCGGGCATTCGCCGAACACCTCTTTCATCGGCACGGTCTTCGAACACTTCATGCACCAGCCGGAACCCGGCGTGGCAATGATTTCAAGGCGCGCCCCATCCGCGATGCTGTCGCGCACCACGGCATCGAAACAGAATTTCATCGCCTCCACTTCGACGCCGGAAAGCTCGCCGATCTCAAGCCAGACGGCAGTAACCCGCGAGAACTCCTGCGCGCGCGCCGCGTCCTCGATGACCTGCAGGACGCCTTCCGCGAGTGACATTTCGTGCATCCGTGGAGTTTATCGCTTCAGGCCGCCGAAAACCCCCTGCAGGAAGCCCCTGCGCGTAGTCGGGACTTGCCCCAGCGAACGGCCGGCCAGCCGTGCCGACTCCCGTGCCGCCCCATCGGCCCCGGCCGGTTCGGCACACAGCGCGGCCACCAGCA
>CAYTFA010000297.1:0-3399 GCA_964436755.1 uncultured Rhodocyclaceae bacterium
GACCTCGTAGCGGGCGCACCGCGATGAGCGCAGCCGCGCCCGCGCCGCCGCTGCGCGACCGCCTCGTCGACGGCGGCAGCCGCCAGCGCCCCCTGCTCGAGCGCATCCGCACCTCGGGGCGGCCGGTGCTGATGTACGGCGCCGGCGTCTACGCCTACGTGCTCAAGCGCTACCTCGCCGCCTGCGGCATCGAGCTGGCCGGCGTGATGGTCGACGCCGCCTACCGCAGCGGCGACCGCTTTCTCGGTCTCGAGGTGCGCAGCACGGAAGAATGCGTGGCCGAACTCGGCCGCTGCCACGTCGTCGTCGGCATCGTGAACCATCCGCCCTGCGTGCGCCGGCTCGAGCAGCTCGGCGCGCGCGACGTGCATGCCATCGACGTGCCCGACTACCTGAACATGCCGCAGCCCTTCATGGACCGCGGCTTCGTGCTCGATCACCTCGACGACTTCGAACGCGCCGCTGCCGCCTTCGCCGACGACCTTTCGCGCGAGACCTACGTTGCCCTGGTCAACGCCAAGATCGCGGAGGACCCGTCGCTGCTGGCGCCCGTGGTGCGGCGCGACCGGCTCTACTTTCCGCAGGAGTTCCCGCCCGGCGCGGACGAGGTGCTGCTCGACGTGGGCGGCTACACCGGCGATACGGTGCGCGAGTTCCATGCGCTGAGCGGCGGGCGTTACCGGCGCATCGTCTCGCTGGAGCCCGACGCCGGGAATTTCGCCGCGCTGCAGGCGACGATCCGCGAGCTCGGCGCCGGGCTCGCGCTCGCGCTGCCGCTCGGCGCCTGGGACGAGCGCGCCACGCTGCGCCTCGCCCCCTGCGAGATGAACATCGACAACCGCATTGCCGCCGACGGCACGCGCGCGATCGAGGTCGACACCCTCGACGCCATCGTCGACCGCGCCGGGGTGGCGCCGACGCTGCTCAAGCTCGACATCAACGGCGCGGAATACCGCGCCCTCTGCGGCGCGGCGGAAACGCTGCGCCGCCACCGGCCGCGCGTGGTGACGCGCCTGCACACGCGCGAGGACCTGTTCCGCCTGCCGCTGCTGCTGGCCGGCGCGGCGCCTGGCATGCGGCTCTACCTGCGCCAGCGCGACCACATGTCGATGATGGCCGTGCTCTACGCCCTGCCTGCCTAGGCGCTGCACAAGCCGGATAAGTTGGTCGTGGCCGGCTCACGGGATGGCTCGGGCGGGGCAGGCCGCACGTCCCGCGCCCCGGTGTCGCCGGCGTGTCCTCGGGCGGGTCCCCGCGCGCGGCGGACAGTCAAAACACGACAATCCGCGCACGCGCGGCCCGCCAGCGAGAACGGCGACACAGGGGCTTTGGCCACTG
This sequence comes from uncultured Rhodocyclaceae bacterium, assembly GCA_964436755.1. Taxonomy (GTDB): domain Bacteria; phylum Pseudomonadota; class Gammaproteobacteria; order Burkholderiales; family Rhodocyclaceae; genus Sulfuritalea. Next base: position 1,339 of record CAYTFA010000297.1, read on the forward strand.
CGGCCCACCCCTGCTGACGGCCGTTCCTGCGTCGATGTCCTAGCCGACCAGGCGGGCAAGGCCGAAGCCGTGGCGGCCGAAGGCGTTGCCGTTGTAGAGCATGAAGACCTCGCCATCGCAGTGGAACACGTGCGGATAGCACTGCATGTCGGAGTCCCATTCGCCAACGCTGCCCGCCAGCGGCAGCGTCGCGTCGTCGCGCGTCCAGCGGGCGAGGTCGTCGGAGACGGCGTGGCCGATGCGGTAGCCGCGTCCCGCGCCGGTACGGAAATCCGTCGCCTCGCGGAAGCAGAAGAACATGTGGAAGCGTCCGCCGATCGCCGCCACCGTCGGCAGCGCCTGGCATTCCGTCGGCCCCAGGGCCGGCTCGACGATCCAGCGGCCGGCGCGGTTCCACTCGCGGCCGTCGCGCGAGCTGGCATGGGCGATGCGGTACAGCCGCTCGGGCGCCGCCTGTCCCGGATACAGCCGCCAGGGCGTGCCGAAGATGTACCACATGTGGAACAGGTCCTCGTGGCGCAGGACGAAGGGGTCGGCGACGAGGCAGGGTTCGTGCAGCGCCGGCCCGAGCACCGGCCCGTCACCGTCCTTGCGGAAGCTGCGGCCGCCGTCGTCGCTGACGGCGAGGCCGATCGCGCTGTCGACGGGCACCGAGACGCGACGGTTGACGCCCGAGGTGTAGCCGAGCACGCGCGCGCCGTCGCGCACCACGTTCATGGGGAAGATGCCGTGCTCGTCGAAGGCGCCCGGCGCGCCGAGCGGGACCACGGTGTGCGCGGAAACGCCGAGCGCCGCCGAGAAGTCGCGCTTCATGTCGACGTAGGCGACATGGCTGCGGAACTTGCCGCCCTCGGCATCGACGCTGCGCGTGGAGAAGTAGATGCGCACGAAGCCGTCGCAGACCAGCGCCTGCGGGGCCTGGGCGAACTCGCGGCAGCCGTGGGGCAGGGCGAAGTCGCGCGGGTCGAAGATGCGGCCGAGCTTTTCCCAGCGCATCACGGCTCGAGCAGCTCGTAGGCGCCGTCGACGAGCCGGCGCGTGGCCTCGCGGCCGTTGAACATCAGCACATCGACGATGGACAGCGCGGGCACGAAGCCGTCGCCGAACTGCGGGTAGCGCACGTCGCCGCTGCGCAGGAAACGCAGCGCGAGGCCGTGGCGGGCGAAGGCGTCTGCGGCGTACAGCTCGCGCCCGCCGATCGGGTTGATGTAGGTGTCGGCGCCGGCGCGGCGGCACAGGGCGATCACCCTGTCGGCGCCGGCCAGCGCGCGGTCGGTGCCCAGCGTCGACGACACCGTGAGCGGCGTGGCGATGCCGAGATGGCTGCACACCGCGCGGATCGAGTGCAGCAGGTAGGCGAACAGGTTGGCTTCGTCATGGCGCACCACGGACTCCACCAGCGGGAAGGTCTCCTCGAAGCAGGGCGCCTGGCGGTAGGCCTCGCGCAGCCGGTTGAGCAGCGCCTCGCGGTCGAAGCCGGCGGCGAGGCGGCGCTCGCGCACGTCGGCGAGGCTGGAGCCCGCCTGCAGCGGCAGCGAGAACAGGCGGTCGCGCCCCTCGCACAGGTAGCGGTTGCGGTTGATCCAGCCCTTCTTGGTGTACTGGATGTCATCGTACACGATGAACTCGTCGACGGCGCCGATCAGCTGGAAGTAGCCGATGTAGGGCAGGAAGTAGGGCTGCATGACCGCCACGCGCTTCATGGCGACGCTAGCCGGCGACGATGGCGGCGATGCGGTCGACGCTCGCGTCGTCGAGCCCGGGGTAGATCGGCAGGCAGATCACCTCGGCCGCCACCTGCGTCGCCACCGGCAGGTTGGCCGGCGCCGCCGAGGGCAGGCCGCGGTACATGGGGAACTCGCTGATCAGCGGGTGGAAGTAGCGGCGGGCGTGGATGCCGGCCTCCACCAGCCGCCGGTACAGCACGTCGCGCCCGCAGGGGTGGCCGGCGCCGACCAGGACCGGGAAGTAGGCGTGGTTCTGCGTTTCGCCGGCGACCGGCGCCAGGCAGCGCAGGCCGGGGACGCCGGCCAGCGCGGCGCGGTAGCGCGCGTCGATGGC
>CAYTFA010000298.1:0-3386 GCA_964436755.1 uncultured Rhodocyclaceae bacterium
GAGCGCCTGCAACTGCTGGTTGACCATGCGCCGGCTGCCATGGCCATGTTCGATCGCGACATGCGCTACCTTGCCGTCAGCCGCCGCTGGCTGGACGACTACGGACTCACCGGAAGAAGCATTGTCGGCGAGTCGCATTACGAGCTGTTTCCCGGCATTTCCGTGCAGTGGAGGACGGCGCATCAGCAGGCCCTCGCCGGCGAGATCGTGCAAGCCGACGAAGACCGCTTCGAGCGCGCAGATGGCCGGGACCAATGGCTGCGTTGGGAGGTGCGTCCCTGGCACGATGGCAGCGGCGCCATCGGCGGAATCGTGATCTTCACGGAAGACATCACGCGGCGCAAGGAAGCCGAGGACTCGCTGGCCAGCGCTCAGGCGGCGGCGCTGGCCGAACAGCGCACCGCCCATCTCGCCACGCTACGCCTCATGGAAGCAGCGCAGGCTGCGCGCACGAGGGCGGAGGCGGCGCAAGCGGCGCTTCAACGCTCGGAGGCAGACTTCCGCCTCCTCGCCGAGAATTCCGCCGACTGCGTCTTCTGGCTATCGCCCGAGGGAGGCTACCGCTATATCTCGCCAGCGATCGAAACACTGACGGGCTACCCATCCTCGGCGTTCACCAGCGACCCCGGAAAGATGGCCTCGATCATCCACCCGGACGACCGGCAGTCCTACATCGATCACATCGAGGCCTTCGATGCGCCAGAGACATCGAACCTCGAGATCCGCATTTTTTGCGCCGACGGACGAATCCGCTGGATCGGCCATCGCTGCAAGCCGGTTTACGAGGAGGGCTACTTCGCCGGGCGCCAGGGTGTCTACTCGGATGTCACCGACCGCAAGCTCGCCGAGGAGCACCTGCGCAAGCTGTCCCTCGCCGTCGAGCAAAGCCCCGAATCCGTCGTCATCACCGACATCGATGGCAACATCGAGTACGTCAACGACTCCTTTGTCCGCGTCAGCGGCTACGAGCGCGACGAGTCGCTCGGGCGCAATCCGCGCTTCCTGCAATCGGGAAACACATCGCCCGCTGCGTACGCCGCCCTTTGGCAGGCCTTGAAGCATGGCCGCGGATGGCGGGGCGAGTTTCGCAACAAGCGCAAGGATGGCACCGAGTATGTCGAATTCGCCATCGTGACCCCGATCCGGCAGGACGATGGCCGCATCACGCATTACGTCGCCGTCAAGGAGGACATCACCGAGAAGAAGCGCGTCGCACTCGAACTCGACGCGCATCGCCATCACCTCGAGGAACTGGTCGCCCAGCGCACAAACGAATTGCGCGAAGCACGCGAGCGCGCCGAGGCGGCCAGCCAGGCCAAGAGCGCCTTCCTTGCCAACATGAGCCACGAAATCCGCACGCCGATGAATGCCATCATCCGCCTGGCCCACCTGGTTCGCACCTCGAAGCTGGACCCCGAACAAAGGGAGCGACTCGGCAAGATCGACTCCGCCGCCCACCACCTGCTGGAAATCATCAACGACATCCTCGACCTGTCGAAGATCGAGGCCGGCCACCTGCAGCTCGAGGAAGCCGACTTCTCCCTCACAGACATATTCGACCAGGTGCGCGCCCTCATCGCCGATGCCGCGGCAGCCAAGGCACTGGACCTCGTGGTCGATATCGGCGGAGCTCCCACGGCCCTGCGCGGAGACCCCATGCGCGTGCGGCAAAGCATCATCAATTTCGCCGCCAATGCCGTGAAGTTCACCGAGCGCGGACGCGTCGCCCTGCGCGCCCGCCTCGAGGCAGAAGACGCGCAGGGACTGCTGCTGCGCTTCGAAGTCGAGGATAGCGGTATTGGCATTGCCGCCGACCAGGTGGATCGCCTGTTCGAGGCATTCGAGCAGGCGGATGTCTCGACGACGCGGAAGTTCGGCGGAACCGGTCTTGGCCTCGCCATTACGCGCCGTCTCGCCGGCCTGATGGATGGCGAAGTCGGCGTCACAAGCGAGCCAGGACGCGGCAGCCTGTTCTGGTTTACGGCCCGACTGCGCCGTGCCAGCGGCAATGTCGGCGAGGCAGCTCCCGCCAATTCGGGTTCGCTGCGCATCGGCGCACACATCCTGCTTGCGGAAGACAATCCGATCAACTGCGAGGTAGCCGTCGAGATGCTGCGCGCCATGGGTCTTACCGTGGACGTTGCCACCAACGGACGCGATGCGGTAAACCGGGCGCGGGATAACCGCTACGACCTCGTACTCATGGACGTCCAGATGCCGGAACTCGATGGCCTGGCGGCAACGCGGGCAATCCGCGAGCTTCCGGGAGGCGCAGACCTGCCCATCCTGGCATTGACGGCAAACGCCTACGACGAGGACAGGCAAGCCTGCCGCGCTGCCGGCATGAGCGACTTCGTCGCCAAGCCCGTGCAACCGTCGGCGCTCTACGCCATCCTGGCCAAGTGGCTCCCCGGCGACAGCCCGATGCAGGTGGAGCCCATGCCTGCCGCAGCCGAACAGGCAGCGCCAACCGACATGCAGGCGCGGCTCGCTACGATAGACGGCCTCGACCTTGCTGCAGGCCTCGAAATGGCCATGGGACGGTTGCCAACCTACCTGCGCCTGCTGCGCATGTTCCTTGACGGCCACAGCGGCGATGCGGAACTGTTGCGCGCTCACGTCGCCGCCGGCGACCGCGAGGCCGCCTATCGGATTGCCCATGCGCTGAAAGGCGCCTCCGGGAACATCGGCGCAGCCAGGCTGCGCCTCGCGGCCCAGGATGTGCTCGACGCACTGCGCCCCGAAGCGGACGGCACCGAAGCCAAGATTCGTGCCAGCCTGCTAGCCGAAGTGCATGCAGCGCTGGTGGCAAGTTTGGCGGATGCCCTCGCTGCGGACAAGCCGGCGGCGACGACGCAGCCCTAGGCCACGCCGCGGCAGCCACCGCGGCTAGAATGCCGGCCTCTGCGCCGATTGTCCGTATCGATGCGAATCACCGAACTCAAGCTGCCGCTGGATCACTCCGAAGCCGACCTGCGCCGCGCCATCATCCGCCGGCTCGACATCGATGCCAGCGATCTCATCGGCTGGACTGTCTTCCGTCGCAACCATGATGCACGGAACAAGAACGCGATTGCCTTTGCCTACACGCTCGACGTCGAGCTGAAGGACGAGACCGCCAGCCTGGCGCGGCTGGCAGGCGACCGGCAGATCGGTCCGACGCCGGACATGGACTACCGCTTCGTCGCCCGGGCCCCGGTTGCGACCCGTGAGTTGCGACCGGTAGTCATCGGCACCGGCCCCTGCGGCCTGTTTGCCGGATTGATCCTCGCGCAAATGGGATTCCGCCCGCTGATCCTCGAACGCGGCAAGGCGGTGCGGGAACGCACGCAGGACACCTGGGGCCTGTGGCGCAAGGGAAAGTTGAATCCCGAATCAAACGTGCA
>CAYTFA010000299.1:0-3368 GCA_964436755.1 uncultured Rhodocyclaceae bacterium
TCGAGCGCCAGGTGCACAACGAATTCGGCGACGTCGCCGGGGGGTTCGAGGCGGCCGACCTCGTGCGCGAGGATCGCTACGAGTGCGCCGAAGTGCACCACGCGATGATGGAGCCGAATGCCGCGCTGGCCACCTACGACGCCGAACGCGGCCACCTGACGCTTTGGTCGGTGACCCAAGTGCCCTACTATGTGCACCTGACCCTGGCGCGCTGCCTGCGCATGGAAGCCGCGCACATCCGCGTCATTAAGCCCTTCGTCGGCGGTGGTTTCGGCCACCGCACGGAGTCGCTCAATTTCGAGGTGATCTGCGCGCTGCTGGCGCGCGCGGCACGTGGCACGGTACGCCTGCTGCAGACGCGCGAGGAGTGCTTTCTCTCGCACCGCGGGCGCCCGGAAAGCCAGATCCGCGTCAAGCTGGGCATGAAGCGCGACGGCCGCCTTACCGCCTGCGAAGCCGAGGTGGTACAGCGCGGCGGCGCCTACGGCGGCTATGGCCTCGTCACCATCCTGTACTCAGGCGCGCTGCTGAACGGCCTCTACGACATCCCGGCGGTGAGGTACGACGGCTATCGTGTCTACTCGAACACACCGGCCTGCGGCGCGATGCGCGGCCATGGCACGGTGAACATCCGCTTCGCCTTCGAGTCGCAGCTCGATTCGATGGCGGCCGAACTCGGCCTCGACCCGATCGAGGTGCGGCGGCGCAACCTGCTCCAGGCTCCGACCGAAACCATCAACGGCCTCAAGGTGCTTTCCTACGGCCTGCCCGAATGCCTCGACTGGGTCGAGAGCGCCAGCCGCTGGCGCGAACGAAAGGGCAGGCTCGGCCAGGGCCGGGGACTGGGCGTCGCCTGTTCGCACTTCGTCAGCGGCTCGGCCAAGCCGGTGCATTGGTCGGGCGAACCGCATGCCGTGATCGTGCTCAAACTCGATTTCGACGCCGGCGTCACCATCCTTACCGGTGCTTCGGACATCGGCCAGGGCTCCTCGACGATCATTACCCAGGTCGTCGCCGAAGTGCTCGGCATCGACTACCATCGCATCCGCATCGTCGCCAACGACTCGGTGCTGACGCCCAAGGACAACGGTTCCTATTCCTCGCGCGTCACCTTCATGGTCGGCAACGCGGCGGCACAGGCAGCGGAGAACCTCAAGCGCGTCCTCGTCACGGCGGCGGCCAGGCGCCTCGGCGTGAGCGAGGCGGAGGTCGACTGGCTCGGCGAAGCCGCCGCGGTCCTCGGTCAGCCTGAGCGCCAGGTGGCCTTTGCCGACGTGGTCGAGGAAGCGCTCGTTGGCACCGGCACGCTGACCGTGAAGGGCACCTTCACCTGCCCGCCGGAGTTCCAGGGCGGCAAGCACCGCGGTGCCGCCGTCGGCTCGACGATGGGTTTCTCCTATGCGACGCAGGCGGTGGAAGTCAGCGTCGACATGGAGCTCGGCAAGGTCACGGTGGAGAAGGTCTGGGCCGCCATCGACTGCGGCTTCGCAATCAACCCCATGTCGGTGGAGGGCCAGGTGCAGGGCGCGATCTGGATGGGCATGGGCCAGGCACTGAGCGAGGAGACGGTCTACGAGAACGGACGTCACATGTGCCCGAACATGCTCGACTACCGCGTGCCGACCATCGTCGAGTCTCCTGACATCGAAGTGCATATCGTAGAGAGCATCGATCCCAACGGTCCCTTCGGCGCCAAGGAAGCCAGCGAAGGGCCGCTCTCCGGCTTCATGTCGGCGCTTGCCGCGGCCGTGGAGGATGCCGTCGGGCAGCGCTTCCGCGTCCTCCCGATCGATCCGGTGCGGGTCTTCGATGCCCTGAACAAGAAGCCGGCGCGCGCCGTCCCTGCGCCGGCCCGGGGAGGTGCGTGATGGCGGCCATGAGCGAATTCCGCCTGCTGCGCCCGGCCACGGCCGCGGACGCCGTGCGCCTGCATGCCGAGCACGCGGGCAGCCGCTTCGTGGCCGGCGGCACCGACCTGTTGCCGAACATGCGCCGCGGCCTTGTCTCCGCCCCGGCGGTGATCGACCTGACCGGCGTGGCCGAACTCGCCGACCTCGGTGTCGTCGACGGAACGCTGCGCATCGGCGCGGGCGTGACCCTCGAGCGTCTGGCGGCGGACGACTTCGTGCGTTCCCGCTTTCCTGCCCTGGCGCAGGCGGCCGGCAGCGTCGCGGGTCCCACGCATCGCGCGGCGGCGACGCTGGGCGGCAACCTGTGCCTCGACACGCGCTGCATGTATTACAACCAGAGCGAGCCCTGGCGCAAGTCGATCGACTACTGCATGAAGATCGTCGGCGATACCTGCCGCGTGGCGACCAAGTCGGAGCGCTGCTGGGCGGCCTTCAGCGGTGACGTGGCGCCGGCACTGCTGGCGCTGGGCGCCGAGGCCCACGTGCTGGGGGTCGACGGAGCGCGCCGGCTGCCGCTCGCGGAGTTCTATCGCGACGACGGCATGGCCTGGCTGGCGCTCGCCAGCGACGAACTGCTGGTAGCGGTCAGTGTGCCCGTGGCCGAAGGCTGGCACAGCACCTACGAAAAGATCCAGGTGCGCGGCGCGATCGACTTCCCGCTCACCGGGGTCGCGGTGGCGCTGCGCCGCGACGGCGAGCGTATCGCCGGCCTGCGCCTGGCCTGCACCGGAGTATCGTCGCGCCCCGAGCTGATCGGCGGCCTCGATGCGCTGGCCGGCCAGCCGTTCGACGATGCCGCACTGGCCCTGGTCGAAAAGCAGATCAAGCGCGGCACGCAGCCGATGGAAACCACGGTGACCAACGTCGCCTATCGCCGGCGCGCGACGCCGGTGCTGGCGAAGCGGTTGCTTCGGCGGCTTTGGGACATGACCAATTGATTTCCTAGCAGACCGGCCTTAGGGCCAACGCGCCATTTCTGGCCAGAAGGCACGGTCAGAATGATGGGCTGCTGCAAATTTCTTGCCATGGAGTTGCTGTCATCACAGTTGGTGATTGACGCCAGTTAGTGATTCGGTCCCAACACGACAGGATTTTGCGGGGGACATTCCTTTTGGGCGGCTGCGTTCGTTATGAAGGTGGATCGCCCGCAACTGCGGACTAGTCAGTCGACACTGTTGGGTCTAATGTGTAGCGATGAGGGACATTTGCGACAGATATATTTACCTTGGCTTGTTGGTGGTATGACTTTTGACATATTGACCTTGTCTGCATATAGGAACAGCATAGATCACTAAACCGTGTTGCGTGTCGCGGCCGAGAAGTGGTCAGTTTGCGGAATGACTCGGACATAGGCATTCGACTTTTCAAAGAAAAATTGTGTATTCAACTAGGGCATCTGAGATGCTTCGACAATTGATACGCGTGGCTGCGACGATTGTTATCGTGTGTCTGAGCTCG
>CAYTFA010000300.1:0-3359 GCA_964436755.1 uncultured Rhodocyclaceae bacterium
CGCTTCGGCTGGCTGCGAATAGGCCCCCTGTTAAAATCCACCCTGCCCGTGTGCGATGCGCCGACGCTCCCCGCCATGACCCTGACCCCGCTTACCGCCCTATCGCCGCTCGACGGCCGCTATGCCGCCAAGGTCGAGCCGCTGCGCGCCCATTTTTCCGAATTCGGGCTCATCCGCAACCGCATCCGGGTCGAGATCGAGTGGCTCAAGGCACTCGCCGCAAATCCCGGCATCGCGGAAGTACCCGGCTTCACGCCCGACACGCTCACCCAGCTCGATCGCGCCGTTGCCGAATTCTCGCTCGCCGACGCGGAGGCGGTGAAGAAGATCGAGTCGGTCACCAACCACGACGTCAAGGCTATCGAGTACTGGCTCAAGGAGCGCTTCAGCAGCAACGCGGAAGTGACCAAGGTTTCCGAATTCATCCATTTCGGCTGCACCTCCGAGGACATCAACAACACCTCGCACGCGCTGATGCTGAGCGACGCGCGCGCGCAGATCCTGCTGCCGGGCCTCGACAAGGTGATCGAGAAGTTCCGTGCCCTGGCGCACGACCTCGCCGACCTGCCGGTGCTGTCGCGCACCCACGGGCAGCCTGCAACCCCGAGCACGCTGGGCAAGGAGATGGCCAACATCGCCGCGCGCCTGATTCGCGCCCGCGCCCGCATCGCCGGCGTGAACCTCCTGGCCAAGTTCAATGGCGCCGTCGGCAATTACAACGCCCACCTCGCCGCCTACCCTGACCTCGACTGGGAAGGCATCGCAAGGAAGTTCGTCGAATCGCTCGGCCTCGAGTTCAATCCCTACACGATACAGATCGAGCCGCATGACGCCATGGCCGAGCTGTTCGACGCCATCGCGCGCTGCAACACCATCCTGATCGACGCCGACCGCGACATCTGGCAATACATTTCGCTGGGTTACTTCAAGCAGAAAACCAAGGCCGGCGAGATCGGCTCGTCGACCATGCCGCACAAGGTCAACCCGATCGACTTCGAGAACTCGGAAGGCAACCTCGGGATTGCCAACGCGGTGCTGCGCCACCTTTCCGAGAAGCTGCCCATCTCGCGCCTGCAGCGCGACCTCACCGACTCCACGGTGCTGCGCAACATGGGCGTGGCCTTCGGCTACGTGGTGCTGGCGCATGACTCGACGATGCGCGGACTGAACAAGCTCGAGGCCAACCCCGCACGACTGGCGGAGGACCTCGATGCCTGCTGGGAAGTGCTGGCCGAACCCGTACAGACCGTGATGCGTCGCTACGGCGTACCCAATCCCTACGAGCAGCTCAAGGAACTGACGCGCGGCAAGGGCATCGAGCCGGCCGCACTGCGCGCTTTCATCGACGGCCTGGCCATTCCGGAGGCCGAGAAGATCCGGTTGAAGGCGATGACACCCGGCAGCTACATCGGCAAGGCGGTCGAACTGGCGAAGGGAATCTGAGGTGGCCTTTGCCGACAACCTGAAGCAGTTGCCCAAGATCTCCCATCTCGCAGCCCTGCAACTGGTCGACCGCGAAGGTGCCGTGGTCGGCACCATCGAACACAAGCCCGGCCAGACCGGGTCGCTGGCCGTATACAATCACCTGGGCCAGATCTACGGTGCCATCACCGTCGAAGCGGCAAGGAAGGGTCTCGAGCTGTACGGGGAGCACACCGCGGATGCCCGCGCCAATCCCGGCAAGCATCCGAACATCGACCGCCTGATCGCGCTGGCCGATGCGGGAACCGGGCTCCTGCGCGTCAAGCACGTCTTCGCCACCGGCGACGCGTAGCCGCCCCGCCGGGACGGCCAATTTGTTCAAGTATGGAATAATCCGGCCATGCCGGACGTCTACTGCATGTCGGAATCCGCCGGCCCCCAATGACAGAACAAGGAGTCCCCATGAAACTCAGCCACGTTATCGCTGCAGGCCTAGCCATCGGTCTCGCCTCTTCAGCACTCGCGCAGGTTGTCGGCAAGGCCGAGGACCAGATCCGCTGGCGCCAGTCCGCCTACCAGACCATGGCCTGGAACATGGCCCGCATCAAGGCAAACATCGAAGGCACCTACAACAAGGACCAGGTGGTCCAGGCCGCGAACGTGATCCAGGCCATCGCCACCTCGGGCATGGGCGCCCTCTTCCAGGCCAATACCGGGTCGGGCAAGGGTTGGCACGACACCCACGTCAAGCCCGAGTTCTTCAAGCCCGAGAGCAAGGACGAACTGGGCAAGATCGCCGGCAACTACATCAAGGAAGCCAAGGAGATGGCTGCCGTCGCCGCCAACGGCGATGCGGCCGCGGTCAAGGCGCAGTTCGGCAAGCTCGGCGAGTCGTGCAAGGCCTGCCACGACAAGTTCCGCAAGGAAGACCACTAGTCGTCGGGCTTCTTCCGGCATGAAAACGGCCGCCTGCGGGCGGCCGTTGCATTTCCGGCTTCCGGCCTACCAGGCGGGAGTTTCGCCGGCAGGCGCGGGGGCAGCTGCCGGCAGCCAAGCCCCGCTTGCGGCATAGACCGCCGCCAGGGCAATGACGAGGGCGACGACGAAGGCGAGCGCGCCCCCGCCCTGCGCCGATTCGCCGGAGCCATCCTTCCAGCCCGTGATCATCGGCATCACCAGCGACTCCTTGCGCACGCGCACGTAGAAGGCGATTGCCGCGACGTGAAGGAACACCAGGAGCAGGATAACCGGCTCGAACAAGTGGTGGATGCCCCGCATGCGGTCCGACAGTCCCTTGCCGACCAGCGCATAGAGCGGTCCTTCGAAGGCGATGTCGTCGTTGGCGAAGAGCCCGGTCGCCACCAGTGCGAGCAGGAGGCCCAGCAAGCCCAGCACGGATAGTGCGCCTAGCGGATTGTGGCCCTCGCCATGCCATTCGCCGCGCAGGTAGGCGCGGATCGCCGCCGGGCCGCGTACGAAGCTGCAGAACCGGGCATGGGTGGAGCCGACAAAGCCCCAGACGATGCGAAAAACGAGAAGCCCGACCACGGTAAGGCCGATACGCCCATGCCAGACCATCGCGTTGCCGCCGATCTTCACCGTGACGAAGGATCCGACCACGCACAACACCAGCAGCCAGTGGAAGGCGCGAGTGGGCAGGTCCCAGACGCGGAAGCGCTGCATGCGCCTAGACCACCGCTTCCTGCTTCTCGACCTTGACCTGGATGAACTGCTCGCGCGAGACACCCATCCACATCACCAGCGGGCTCGCCACCAGGACCGAGGAGTAGATGCCGAAGCAGATGCCGATGGTGAGCGCCAGCGCAAAGTAGTGCAGCGCCGGGCCGCCGAAGATCAGCATCGAGGTCACCATCATCTGGGTACAGCCGTGGGTGATGATGGTGCGCGAGATCGTGCTCGTGATGGCATGGTCGAGC
>CAYTFA010000301.1:0-3356 GCA_964436755.1 uncultured Rhodocyclaceae bacterium
AAATTCGGGCGAATACAAGTTGATGGGTCTTGCGCCGTACGGCGAGCCGCGTTATGTCGACCTGATCCGAGAGCATCTGATCGACATAAAGGACGATGGCTCCTTCCGCTTGGACATGGGCTATTTTGACTATTGCACCGGTCTAACGATGACTAACCGGCGCTTCGATGAAGTATTCGGCGGACCCGCGCGTCTGCCCAATGAGCCGCTGACCCAGCACCACATGGATCTCGCAGCCTCGGTGCAGCAGGTGACCGAAGAGGTGGTGCTGCGTTTGGCTCGCGCCGCTGCGAAGGAAACAGGGCTCCAGAATCTTTGCTTAGCAGGGGGAGTGGCGCTCAACTGCGTGGCCAACGGCAAGCTGCTGCGCGATCGTGCCTTTGAGCGGCTGTGGATCCAGCCGGCGGCAGGGGATGCCGGTGGCGCGCTCGGGGCCGCACTAATAGCCTACCATGGTTATGCTGGTCGGCCGCGCATTGTTCAGGTAAGCGACTCAATGCGCGGCAGCTATTTAGGCCCGGCCTTTACTCAGGACGAAATCGAGCGGCGCCTCACCGCTGCCGGGGCGCGATTCAAGGTTCTCGACGACACGGCGCTTATCGAAACCTGTGCCGGTGCGATTGAAGAGGGCAAGGCGCTCGGCTGGTTCCAGGGACGCATGGAATATGGACCACGTGCGCTTGGCGGTCGCTCGATTCTCTGTGATCCGCGCTCTCCGAGCACCCAGTCGTTGCTCAATCTCAAAGTGAAATATCGCGAGTCCTTTCGTCCTTTCGCGCCATCAGTGATACGTGAGGATGTTGACGAGTGGTTCAATCTCGATTGTGAAAGCCCTTACATGCTATTGGTAGCGGAAGTACGCGAAGACCGTAGGCGGGCCATGTCCGAGTCAGAGAAGCGTTTGTTCGGAATTGACAAGCTCAATGTGCCGCGTTCCGAGATCCCGGCGGTGACGCACGTCGACTACTCGGCGCGAATACAGACCGTTATTCCAGAGACGAATCCGCGTTTTCATGCGCTGATCTCCGCATTCAAGCACCGCACCGGCTGTCCGGTAGTGGTTAACACGAGCTTCAACGTGCGCGGTGAACCCATTGTCGGATCTCCAGAAGATGCGTTCCGTTGCTTCATGGGTACTGAAATCGAAGCTCTGGCGGTTGGCAATTGTTTCCTGAGCAAGGAACTGCAGGATCCAGCACTGAAACTAGACTACAAGAGCAGATTTGAACTTGACTGAGCCGCAAGATTTCAACGATAGTTGATGCTGAAGACGGCGCCCCAGTTAATCTCGGTCGCAATTGTGCCTGCCCGTTGGTGGCTTCTCTTTCCAAGTCGGGTGTCACCGATTCGGCGACGAATCCCAGGCGAATTGGCGGAAATTGCCAGTAGTCCGTTCTAGGTCCAAGTGGAGCATTCAAGTCACGCAGGTTCTTGCTAGCCAGCATGAGGCGACGAGATGTCACCAACTAAAATAGGTGCTGAAGACCTCAGTCCGGGACCGTCGCGCACCGGCGACATCGAGCAGACCATCGTGCTCGGCGCGCACGGGCCCTACCGCGTGCACCTGGTGATCGTGCAGGCTTGAAGCGCCGGCTGCCGACCCTGCTGATACTGCTGGCCGGCCTGCTGGCACTGCCGGCCGGGGCGCAGATCGGCGAGGAAATCCTGCCGCCGTCGTTTACCGAGACACTGCTCGACCTGCCCGACGATGCAGCTCAGGCGGCCAGAGCCGGGAAGCGCCTGCTGATCTATTTCGGACAACAGGGCTGTCCCTACTGCAAGGAGCTGATGGCTACCAGCTTCACGCAGAAGGATATCGTCGACAAAGTGAAGAAGCATTTCGTCGCCATCGGCTTCGATTTGTTCGGCGACCGGGAGGTGACCTGGTTCGACGGCAAGCCGCGTCGCGAGAAGGAACTGGCGCGCTTGCTCAAGGTGCAGTTCACGCCGACCGTGCTGCTGCTCGACGAGAAGGGCACCGTGATCGCCCGCATCAACGGCTACTACCCCCCGCATCGGTTTTCGGCGGCCCTCGACTACTCCGCGCAGCATCTCGAGGGCAGGCGCTCGTTCGCAGACCATATGCAGGCGGTGCCGCAGAGCGGGGCCAGCCCGACCCTCAACGACCAGCCCTTCTTCATGAAGCCGCCGTACGACCTGCGGCGGAAGGCCGGCGGCAGGCCGCTCGCCGTGCTGTTCGAATCCCGCCATTGCGCGCCATGCGACGAACTCCACAAGGAAGGTTTCAGGCGCGAGGCGACGCGGGCGGTGATGGACCGCTTCGACGTGGTGCGCCTTTCCATCGCCGGGAGGGAAGCGCTGACCACGCCGGACGGGCGCCCGATCACGGCCGGGGACTGGGCCCGCGAACTGAAGATCGCCTATACGCCCAGCGTGGTGTTCTTCGACGGCAGCGCGCGAGAGGTGTTCCGTCTCGAGGCCTACCTGCGGCCGTTCCACTTCACCTCGTCCTTCGAATACGTCGGCAGCGGGGCGTACCGCAGCGAGCCCGAGTTCCAGCGCTTCCTGCAGCACAAGGCAGAGCGGATCCGCGAGGCCGGCGGCCGGCTGGAGCTCTGGAAATAGTCAGCGCCGCAGGCGCTTCTCGAACTCGATCGCGAGCATCGCCGCAATTGCCACAACGGAGATTTCAACCCAGGCACGCAGGTCGATGGGTGCCGTGGCAAAGGCGGCATTCATCGGCGCCGAATAGGTAATCACCATCTGCAGTGCGAGTTGGGCGCCGATGCCGGCCCACACCCAGGGGTTGGAGAACGGCGCCACGGCCGTTGCCGCCAGGCGCAGCGAGCGGCAGCTGAAAAGGTAGGCGATCTCGATGGCGACGAAGGCGTTCATGGCGACGCTGCGGGCCTCCGCCATTGAGAGGCCGCGCTCCAGCGTGAGCAGGAACAGGCCGAAGGCACCCGCCAGCATGAGTATCCCGACGAGCACGATGCGTCCGGCCAGCACGCGGTCGAGCACCGGGGCTGCCGGTGGCTGCGGCGGTCGCCGCATGATCCCCGGCTCGGCAGGCTCGAAGGCCAGCGGCAGGCCGAGCAGGACGGCGGTGGTCATGTTGATCCAGAGGATCTGCAGCGGCGTGATCGGCAGCGAACTGCCGAGCAGGATGGCGGCGACGATGACCAGTCCCTCGCCGAAGTTGGTCGGCAGGGTCCACGTGATGAACTTGACCAGGTTGTCCCAGACGCCCCTGCCCTCCTCGACCGCCGCCTCGATGCTGGCGAAGTTGTCGTCGGTCAGCACCATCGCCGCCGCTTCCTTGGCCACCTCGGTGCCGCCGAGGCCCATGGCGATGCCGATGTCGGCCTGCTTCAGCGCCGGGGCGTCGTTGACCC
>CAYTFA010000302.1:0-3353 GCA_964436755.1 uncultured Rhodocyclaceae bacterium
AACCCCGCCAGCTTTTCGCGGCCATCTCCTGGGACGGCGGCGGACACGACAATCTCTGGACCAACCCGCTCAACTGGTCGGGTGACATCCTGCCGACCCTGAGCGACGATGTTGCCATCGACACCGCGCAATCGCCGGTCCGCATCCAGCAGGGCCATGCCGCATTTGCCTACTTCCTCAGCAGCAGCGTCCCGCTGGATATCAGCGGTGGCCAGCTCAACGTCGCCGGCCTGTGGATGCTGCTGCAGGCGGAGTTCCTTTCGCTGGCTCTGATCATGGTGTATGTCGGTGCCGTGATGGTGCTCTTCCTCTTCGTGGTGATGATGCTCGACATCAACATCGAGCGCGTGCGGCGTGGCTTCTGGAGCCATCTGCCGCTGGGCGCACTGGTTGCCGGCCTGCTGGTGGCCGAACTGGCGGTGGTGTTCTCCGGCCGCTACTTCGGGCTGGCCAACCTGCCGGCGCAGAACCTGCCGGCCGGCCACAGCAACACCAAGGAACTGGCCCGCGTGCTGTTTACCGATTTCGCCTATCCGTTCGAAGTCGCCTCGGTCATCCTGCTCGTCGCCATCATCGCCGCCGTGACGCTGACCCTGCGCCGGCGCAAGGACAACAAGTCGATGCACCCGTCCGACCAGCTCGCCGTGAAGGCCCGCGACCGCATGCGCATCGTCAAGATGGCGCCCGAGGTCGAAGTCGAGGTTGCGGCGCCGAACCCGGGGGACCGCGCATGATCTCGCTAACGCACTACCTGGTGCTCGCCGCGATCCTGTTCGCGATCGGCGTCGTCGGCATCTTCCTCAACCGCAAGAACCTCATCGTGCTGCTCATGGCGATCGAGCTGATGCTGCTCGCGGTGAACCTGAACTTCGTCGCCTTCTCGCACTACCTGAACGACCTTTCGGGCCAGCTCTTCGTCTTCTTCATCCTGGTCGTCGCCGCCGCCGAGTCGGGCATCGGCCTCGCCATCCTGGTCGTGCTGTTCCGCAACCTGTCGTCGATCGACGTCGATGACCTGGACAGCCTGAAGGGGTAGGGGACACGGACATGAAAACACTCTACCTCCTGGTTCCCCTCGCGCCGCTGCTCGGCGCCATCCTCGCCGGCTTCTTCGGCCGCGCCCTCGGTCGCGTCGGCGCCCACGCGGTCACCATCCTCGGCGTGGCGGTGTCCTTCGTGCTCTCCCTGGTCATCTTCCAGGACGTGCAGGCCGGCCACGTTTACAACGGATCGGTCTATACCTGGATGCAGGCGGGCGGGCTCAAGCTCGAAGTCGGCTTCCTGATCGACCCGCTGACCGTGCTGATGATGCTGGTGGTCAGCTTCGTCTCGCTCATGGTGCACATCTACACCATCGGCTACATGGCGCACGACGAGGAGAACTGGCCGCATGGCAGCAAGGCCGGTACCCACAGCTACCAGCGCTTCTTCTCTTACATCTCGCTGTTCACCTTCTCCATGCTGATGCTGGTGATGAGCAACAACTTCCTCCAGCTGTTCTTCGGCTGGGAGGCGGTCGGCCTCGTCTCCTACCTGCTGATCGGCTTCTGGTCGGTGCGGCCGACGGCGATCTACGCCAACCTGAAGGCCTTCCTGGTCAACCGCGTCGGCGACTTCGGCTTCCTGCTCGGCATCGGCCTCATCGCCGCCTACGCCGGCAGCCTCGACTACGCCGCTGTGTTCGGCAAGCGCGCCGAACTGGCCGCGATGACCGAGGCCGTCACCGGCTGGCCGCTGATCACCGCCATCTGCATCGGCCTCTTCGTCGGCGCCATGGGCAAGTCGGCGCAGTTCCCGCTCCACGTCTGGCTGCCCGACTCGATGGAAGGCCCGACACCGATCTCCGCGCTGATCCATGCCGCGACGATGGTGACGGCCGGCATCTTCATGGTCTCGCGCATGTCGCCGCTGTTCGAGCTGTCCGACGTCGCACTGTCGATGGTCATGGTGGTCGGCGCCATCACCACACTGTCGATGGCGCTGATCGCCATCGTCTCCACCGACGTCAAGCGCGTGGTGGCCTACTCGACGCTGTCCCAACTCGGCTACATGACCATGGCGCTCGGCGCCTCGGCCTACTCGGTGGCGATCTTCCACCTGATGACCCACGCCTTCTTCAAGGCGGCCCTGTTCCTCGGCGCCGGCTCGGTGATCATCGCCATGCACCACGAGCAGGACATGCGCCGCATGGGCGGCCTGCGCAAGTACATGCCGATCACCTACGCGACGATGCTGATCGGCGCCGTCGCCAACGCCGGCCTGCCGCCTTTCGCCGGCTTCTTCTCCAAGGATTCGATCATCGAGGCGGTGCACCTGGCCAACGTGCCGGGTGCCCACTTCGCCTATTTCTGCGCGCTGGCGGCGGTATTCGTCGGCGGCCTGTACTCCTTCCGCCTGGTGTTCTTCACATTCCACGGCGAGGAGCGCTTCCGCCACACCGGCGGCCATCACGGCGACCACGGCGCGGAGGGCCACGGCCACCATGTCGAGCCGCACGAATCGCCCAAGGTCGTCACGGTGCCGCTGATCCTGCTCGCCATCCCGGCCATCGCCTCGGGCTGGCTGATCGGCAGCATCCTCTACGGCAACTGGTTCGGCACGGCGATCACCATTGCCCCGCAACACCCGGCGCTGAACACCATGGCCCACGAGTTCCACGGCATCGTCGGCATGATGATGCACGGCGTCACCACGCTGCCGTTCTGGCTGGCCACCGGCGGCGCGGTCACTGCGTGGTTCCTCTACATCAAGCGTCCGGACCTGCCCGCCGTGATCAAGGCGAAGTCGGGCATCCTTGCGCGCATCCTCGAAGAGAAATATGGCTTCGACCGCTTCAACGAGTGGTTCTTTGCCGGCGGTGCGCGCGGCCTCGGCCGGGGCCTGTGGAAGGGCGGCGACCAGTTGCTGATCGACGGCGTCATGGTCAACGGCTCGGCCGGTGCCGTAGGCTGGACCGCCGGCCTGGTGCGGCTGTTCCAGGGCGGCCGCATCTATCAGTACGCCTTCGGCATGATCTTCGGCCTCGTCGCGCTGCTGACGCTCTGGAGAATCTAGGAACCCCATGAACGCGCAACTCCTGAGCCTCGCCATCTGGGTCCCGATCATCGGCGCGCTGCCGGTCTTCTGGCTCGGCTCCGAGCGCCGTACCGCGGTGCGCTGGCTGTCGCTGGCCGTCGCCATCGCCGGCTTCCTCGTCACCATCCCCCTTTGGACCGGATTCGACACGAAGACGGCCGGCATGCAGTTCGTCGAGCAGATGCCGTGGATCCCGCGCTTCAACGTCGAGTACCTGCTCGGCGTGGACGGCATCTCCATGCCCTTCATCCTGCTCAACAGCCTGATCACCGTGCTGG
>CAYTFA010000303.1:0-3350 GCA_964436755.1 uncultured Rhodocyclaceae bacterium
CTGGCCTTCGATGCCGAGACCTGGCGCGACACCGAGGCCGAACAGCGGCGCCTGGCCAACGCGAGTTCGCTGCTGGAAGGCGTCGATGCCGCGCTGGCGGCGCTGGGCGAGGGCGATGCCGCGGACGAGACGGGCCTGCCCGTGCTGCGTCGCGCCGGCACGCGGTTGGGCGAGCTCGTCGGCTTCGATCCGGACCTCGGCGATGCTGCGCAGCTCTTCGACGGCGCGCTGATCCAGCTCGAGGAATCCGCACTCGCATTGCGCCGCTACCGCGAACGGCTGGAAGCCGATCCCGGGCGCCTGGCCGAACTCGATGCGCGCATCGACGCCGTGACGCAG
This sequence comes from uncultured Rhodocyclaceae bacterium, assembly GCA_964436755.1. Taxonomy (GTDB): domain Bacteria; phylum Pseudomonadota; class Gammaproteobacteria; order Burkholderiales; family Rhodocyclaceae; genus Sulfuritalea. The sequence goes on from CAYTFA010000303.1 coordinate 340, forward strand.
ATGGCGCGCAAGCACCGCGTTGCCCCCGAGGACCTGCCGGGCCTGCTGGGCGACCTGCAGGCCCGGCTGGCCGAACTTGAATTGCGCGCCGACCCCGCGGCGCTGGCGGCACGCGAGCGGGACGCCGAGGCGGCCTACCTGAAGGTGGCGCAGAAGCTTTCGGCGCAGCGCGCGAAGGCGGCGCAGGCGCTGGGCAATGCCGTCAGCGCCGGCATGCAGGAACTCGCCATGGAGGGCGGGCGTTTCGAGGTTTCCCTGACGCCGCTGGCCGACCCCGCCGCGAGCGGGCTGGAAGCCGTCGAGTTCCTCGTTGCAGCCAATGCCGGGCAGCCCCTGCGTGCGCTGGCGAAAGTGGCCTCGGGCGGCGAACTGTCGCGCATCGGCCTTGCCCTGCAGGTGATTGCCAGCCAGGCCAATGCCGCAGGCACGCTGATCTTCGACGAAGTGGATGTCGGCATCGGCGGCCGCGTCGCCGAGATCGTCGGCCGCATGCTGCGCGAACTGGGCCGCTCGCGCCAGGTGCTGTGCGTCACCCACCTGCCGCAGGTGGCGGCGCGCGCCGACTGGCAATGGTCGATCGCCAAGCATACGCAGGGCGGGACGACGACCTCGAGCGTGGCGGTGCTCGACCGCGCCGCGCGCATCGGCGAGATTGCGCGCATGCTCGGCGGTGAGAAGATCACCGAGACCACGCGCCGCCACGCGGCGGAGATGCTGGGCCCGGGCTAGGCCGGCTCAGCCGCTGGCGAGGACATAGACGCCGGTGACGACGAAGCTGGCGGCGGCGATCCAGCGGATTGCGTGCAGCGGCAGGCGCCGCGCCAGGGTTTCCCCGATCAGTACCGCCGGCACGTTGGCCAGCATCATGCCCAGCGTGGTGCCGGCCACCACCGAAAGCAGCGCGCCCGCATACTGGGCGCCGAGGGTGATCGTGGCGAACTGCGTCTTGTCGCCCATCTCGGCGAGGAAGAAGGCGATCGTCGTCGTTACGAAGGCGCCGGCGGGGTGGAGGCGGGGTTCGGTGTCGAGCGAATCCGGGTGCAGGGTCCACAGGCCGAAGGCGATGAACAGCAGGCCGGTTATCCGCGGCAACCAGGCCGGGTCGACGAGGCCGGCGAGCCAGACGCCTACCGAGCCGGCCAGGGCGTGGTTGGCCGCGGTGGCGACGAGAATGCCGGCAATGATGGCCCAGGGCTTGCGCAGGCGCGCGGCAAGGACGAAGGAGAGCAGTTGCGTCTTGTCGCCGATCTCGGCCACGGCCACCAGCAGGGCCGACGCGAGGAAGGCCTCCATCAGGCCTGCGGCTTGCCGCGGTGCGGGCAGTTCGGCGTGTTGCAGTCGGCGTAGAGGTAGAGCGCGTGTTCGCGCACGGTGAAGCCGCGCTCCTCGGCGATCCGCGTCTGCCGCTTCTCGATTGCCGGGTCGAAGAATTCCTCCACGCGGCCGCATTGCAGGCAGACAAGGTGGTCGTGGTGGCGGCCCTCGTTGAGTTCGAAGATGGCCTTGCCCGACTCGAAATGGTGGCGCTGCAGCAGGCCCGCCTGCTCGAACTGGGTGAGCACGCGGTAAACCGTGGCGAGCCCAACGTCCAGGCCGTCGGCCAGCAGGTGCCGGTACACGTCCTCGGCGGTGACGTGGCGCGTCCCGCCTTCGTGCTGCAGCTTGTGGAAGAGGTCGAGAATCTTGAGCCGCGGGCCGGTTGCCTTGAGGCCGATGTTCTTCAGGTCGTCGGGGTTGGTCATGGCGGCATCAGCGAGGGAAGCCCGCAGGTGCTGGCGCGCGGCGCGCCGGCCCGGGAGGCGGTATCCATCGCTATGATATAGTTTCCGTGCCCTGCTGGCGACTGTGCCGCGGGTTCCTGGCCGGCCGCCACCGGCAGCCCGCCGTCGCGATGGTCTTGCCGGATGTCCCGATGAAGCGAATCCTGTTGCTCCTGCCCCTGCTGGCCGCGTGTTCGAACGCGCCGCGCATCACTGATTACATGTCGCCCTACCGCATCGACGTGCGCCAGGGCAACCTCGTCACGCAGGAAATGGTGGCCCAGCTCAAGCCCGGCCTGACGCGCGAGCAGGTGCGCTTCATCCTCGGCTCGCCGCTGGTGACCGACATGTTCCACGCCGACCGCTGGGACTACGTATATCGCTTCAAACCCGGCCACGGCGAAGCCCAGCAGCGCAAGCTGACCGTGTTCTTCCAGGACAACAAGCTGGTCCGCGTCGGCGGCGACGTCGTTGCGGACACGGGGGCACCTGCCGACGCAGCGCCCCAGGGCGCCCGCCTGGTCGATATCCCCGCTACCCCCGCCGAGCCCAAGCCGGAGGCGAAGTAGGCCGTGGATACCGTTCGCTACGCGATTGCCGGCAGTGCCGGACGCATGGGGCGCATGCTCATCGAATCGGTGCTCAAGGATCCGGGCGCCAGTCTGGCGGCTGCGCTCGAACACGGCAGCAGCCCCTTCGTCGGTCGTGACGCCGGGGAATCGCTCGGCACGCCCTGCGGCGTGACCATCGGCGCCGATGTCGACGCGGCATTGGCGAACGCCGACTGTCTGATCGATTTCACCCGTCCCGAAGGAACGCTGGCCCATCTGGAAGCCTGCCGCCGGCACAAGGTGGCGGCGGTGATCGGCACCACGGGCTTCGACGCGGCCGGCAAGGCCGCCATTGCCGAAGCGGCGCGGGAAATCCCGGTCGTCTTCGCGCCGAACATGGCGGTGGGCGTGAACGCGGTATTCCGCCTGCTCGATGTCGCCGCGCGCATCCTCAACGAGGGCTACGACGTTGAGGTGATCGAGGCCCACCACCGGCACAAGGTCGATGCCCCCTCGGGCACCGCCCTGCGCATGGGGGAGGTGGTGGCGGCAGCGCTGGGCCGGGACCTGGCGGAAAGCGCCGTGTATGGCCGCGAAGGGCATACGGGCGAGCGGCCACCGGCACAGATCGGCTTCGCCACCATTCGCGGTGGCGACATCGTCGGCGACCACACGGTGCTGTTCGCCGGCACCGGCGAGC
>CAYTFA010000304.1:0-3337 GCA_964436755.1 uncultured Rhodocyclaceae bacterium
CGATGAACTTGGTGTACATGAACTGGCGCAGGAAGCTCCAGATGCCGAACATCACGCGCTTGGCGTGGCCGGGGTACTGCTTGCGGATGCTCACCACGGCCAGGCGGTAGGAACAGCCCTCGGGCGGCAGGTAGAAGTCCGCGATCTCGGGAAACTGCTTCTGCAGCAGCGGCACGAAGACCTCGTTGAGCGCGACGCCGAGCATGGCCGGCTCGTCGGGCGGCTTGCCGGTGTAGGTCGAGTGGTAGATTGCGTCGCGCCGCATCGTCAGGCGCTCGACGGTGAATACGGGGAACTCGGCCACCTCGTTGTAGTAGCCGGTGTGGTCGCCGAAGGGCCCTTCCATGGCCGATTCGTATCTCTTCCCCTCCGCCGCGGTCTCGCCCGGATGGATGAAGCCCTCGAGGACGACTTCGGCCGCGGCCGGCACCTGCAGGTCGGAGCCGAGGCACTTCGCCACCTCGCTGCGCGCGCCGCGCAACAGGCCGGCGAACTGGTACTCGGACAGCGTATCCGGCACCGGCGTCACGGCGGCGAGGATGGTCGCCGGATCGGCGCCGATCGCCACGGCCACCGGGAACGGCGTCCCCGGGTGAGCGGCGCAATGCTCGCGGAAGTCCAGCGCGCCGCCGCGGTGCGGCAGCCAGCGCATGATCAGCTTGTTGCGCGCGATGGGCTGCTGGCGATAGATGCCGAGGTTCTGCCGCGCCTTGTGCGGGCCGCGCGTGACGACGAGCCCCCAGGTCACCAGCGGCGCCGCGTCGCCGGGCCAGCAGGTCTGCAGGGGAAGCCGGCCGAGGTCGACTCCCGCACCCTCGAGCACGATCTCGCGGCAGGCCGGCGCGCCAATCTCCTTCGGCGCCATGTTGAGCACCTGGCGCAGCACGGGCAGCTTTTCCAGCAGGTCGCGGAAGCCCTTGGGCGGCTCGGGCTCCTTGAGCCACGCCAGCAGCGTGCCCACATCGCGCAGTCGCGCCTGCCAGTCGTCGCCGGCATCGGCCCCGGCGGCGGGGATGCCCAGCGCGACGCGACGCGGCGTGCCGAACAGGTTGGCCAGCACCGGCATCGAGTGGCCCTTCGGCTTCTCGAACAGCAGTGCAGGGCCGCCCGCGCGCAGAACCCGGTCGGCGATTTCGGTCATCTCGAGATACGGGTCCACCTCGACGCCGATGCGCTTGAGTTCGCCAAGCGACTCGAGCCGCGCGACGAAGGCGCGCAGGTCGGCATGGCTCATAGTGACATCCCCGCTGCTGCAGTGCAGGCAAGCTTCATGTCGTCACGGTCCCCGCGGTGAAATTGAGTTCGGCAACGAGGCCGGCGAAGACGGCGGCGCCGAACCACTTGTTGTGGCGGAAGGCGGCGAAGCAGCCGTCGCGGCCGCGGTCGCGGATCAGGTAGTAATGGTAGGCGGCGATGGCGCCGGCAGCAACGAGGCCGACATGGTAGGCGCGACCGAAGCCGAGCTCGTGGCCGACCTCGGCCAGGATGAACAGCGTGCACGCATAGCAAATCATCACCGCCGCCACGTCGAAGCTGCCGAAGGTGATCGCCGCGGTGCGGATGCCGATCTTCAGGTCGTCGTCGCGGTCGACCATCGCATACTCGGTGTCGTAGGCCAGCGCCCAGAAGATGTTGGCGGCGAGCAGCGTCCAGCCGATGCGGCCGACCTCGCCCTGGACGGCGGCAAAGGCCATCGGGATGCCGAAGCCGAAGGCGATGCCCAGGTACGCCTGCGGCAGGGCGAAGAAGCGCTTGGTGAACGGATAGCTGCCGGCGAGGAACAGGGCAACCAGCGCCAGCCACCAGACGCGCTCGAAGATGGGCAGGATGAGCAGGAAGGACAGCAGCACCAGCACGGCGACAAGTGCCATCGCCTCGACCGTCGACACCGTGCGCGCGGCCAGCGGGCGGTCGCGCGTGCGCTCGACATGGGGGTCGAAGTCGCGGTCGGCCCAGTCGTTGACCACGCAGCCGGCCGAGCGCATCAGCAGCGTACCCAGCGCGAAGATCCAGACCAGCATCCAGTTCGGCTTGCCCTGGGTGGCGATCCACAAGGCCCACAGCGTCGGCCACAGCAGCAGCAGCGTGCCGATCGGCTTGTCGAGCCGCATCAGCTTCTCGTAGCGATCCAGGCGCTGCATGACCTCGGCGAGCTTCATGGCGTCGATTTTACGCCCGCAGCAGGTCCTCGCGCCCGCCCAGCCAGCGCTTCAGGTGGGCGGTGGCCCGCTCCGGCGCCTCGCTCAGCATGGCCTCGGCGACGGCGCGCGCCTGCTCGACGCGCGCCGTGTCCTCGAGGTCGGCGTAGCGCAGCAGGGGCAGGCCGCTTTGGCGGCTGCCGATGAATTCCCCGGGACCGCGCAGGCGCAGGTCCTCGCGCGCGATTTTGAAGCCGTCGCTGCTTTCGTAGATCACCTTCAGCCGCGCGCGCGCCGTCTCGCCCAGGGGCTGCGCGTAGAGCAGGATGCAGGTCGAGGCGGCCGCGCCGCGCCCGACGCGACCGCGCAACTGGTGCAACTGGGCGAGGCCGAAGCGCTCCGCATGTTCGATCACCATCAGGCTGGCATTGGGCACGTCCACGCCGACTTCGATCACCGTGGTCGCCACCAGCACCTGGACTTCGTTGCGCACGAAGCCGTTCATGACGGCAGCCTTCGCCGTCGGCTTGAGGCGGCCGTGTACCAGGCCCACGTTCAGGTCGGGCAGTTCGGCGACGAGCCGTGCATAGGTTTCCTCGGCGGTCTTGAGTTGCAGTGACTCGCTTTCCTCTATCAGGGGACAAACCCAGTAGGCCTGGCGCCCCGCCCGGCAGGCCTCGTGCACGCGCTGCAGGACTTCGTCGCGGCGCGCCTCGGCGACCAGCCGGGTGGCCACCGGCGTACGGCCGGGCGGCAGCTCGTCGAGCACCGAGACGTCGAGGTCGGCGTAGTAGCTCATCGCCAGCGTGCGCGGAATGGGCGTCGCCGACATCGCCAGCTGGTGCGCAAAGCTGCCCTTCTCCTTGAGCGCCAGGCGCTGGCGCACGCCGAAGCGGTGCTGCTCGTCGACGATGGCCAGCCCGAGGCGGGCGAACTCCACCTTGTCCTCGATCAGCGCATGGGTGCCGATCGCGATCGGCGTCGTACCGGCAGCCACGCGCGCAACGGCGGCATCCTTGTCGCGCTTCTTCAGGCTGCCGGAAAGCCAGGCGACCTCGATGCCGAGTGGCTGCAGCCAGCCGGCGAGCTTGCGGTAGTGCTGCTCGGCGAGGATCTCCGTCGGCGCCATCAGCGCCGCCTGGTGGCCGGCCTCGACGGCCTGCAGCATGGCCAGCGCGGCGACCACGGTCTTGCCGCTG
>CAYTFA010000305.1:0-3315 GCA_964436755.1 uncultured Rhodocyclaceae bacterium
AAAGACGATGTTGGCCCAACGTTTGCCCGGTTTGCTGCCGCCGTTGCGCGAGGATTTCCCGCGCGTGGCCCGGGCGATCGCCGCGGGACACTACGGCGACCTGCTGCACTTCCTGGCAGACGCCCGGCTGGGCGAGTTGCGGGCGCGGCTCGGCAGGATCGCAGACATCGAACGCGAAGAGCCCGCCTTTCTCCCCCGGCTCGATGCCGCGGCTTCGCTTGCAACCTGGCCACGCTTTTCGGCCGATTTCTGCCAGCGGCCGCAGTGGAAGGGGGCGGCGGCGGAGACCGGCGCGCGGGCAAGGCAAGGTGCGGGAGTGGCTGGCACGACGGGTGCGATCGCGGCGCGCTGGCTGGCGCGGCTGGCGGAGTTGGAGCAGGGCGCGAATGGAGTGGCGTCCGTCGGCATGCCAGGCACGGCAAGCGCCGTTCCGCTGGCACCCGCGGTCGGACGTGCCCTGGTCGAGACGGCGCGCGGGCTGCTCATGCACGAGGTTCGCCTCGATGCGGACGGGCGTGTGGCGGATTACCGGATCGTCGCCCCCACCGAGTGGAACTTCCATCCTGAAGGGCCGCTGCACGGCTGGCTGGTCGGGTGTAATGCCGGCGACGAAGAGCAACTGCGCAGCCTCGTCGGGCGTGCGGTGCTGGCACTGGATCCGTGCGTTCGCTGGGAACTGGAAATCGCGGGCTGATAGAATCCGGCCGCGCCCATCCTCGTGTGCGCCGGCCCCTCGCGGCGGCCCTTCGTTTCGATTGCCATGTTTGCCTTCGACATCCCGACGCTTTACCTGATTTCGACGCTTGCCGTCGCGGTGACGATGTCGTCCTTCCTCCTGATCTGGCGCCTGGTACCCTCGGAGCGCAGCCTGCGCCATTGGTCGGCCGGCGGAATCCTCATCGCTACCGGCACGGTGCTGATTGCATTGCGCAAGGTGGTGCCGGAGTCGCTCTCGATCATCGCCGGCAATTCGCTGCTGGTGCTTGGGATGGGCTATCTCCATGTCGGGGCGCGCGGCCTGCTGGGGCGCACGCCGGGCTGGCCGTGGCACTGGTTGGCCGCGACGGTCGCCGTGGCCGGCTGCTTCTGGTACGCGGTCATCGAGCCCAATCTGGCCGCCCGCATCATCATCGTGTCGCTGCTGTCCGTGCCGTTCCTGATCGCCTGCGGCTGGATCTTTGCCCGCTATCGCGATCCGGACCTGCAGGTCACGCAGGGAATTACCGCCGCTGTCTTCTTCCTGGGTGCAGCCCTGCTGGCGGCACGGGCGGCGGTTGCGCAGGATGCCTTGGTGACGCCTGATTTCTCGGCGACTTCGAACTTCCTTATCGTCTTTCCCAACCTTTACATGATCGTCTTCAGCCTTTGGCTGGGTGTGACGGTACCGCTGGCGGTAAGCGCACGATTGCAGCGCCGGCTGGCGACCGCACTCGACCTGGCCGAAGCCGCCAGCCGGGCAAAGAGCGCCTTCCTCTCGAGCATGAGCCACGAACTGCGCACGCCGATGAACGCGGTCCTGGGCTTCGCGCAGATACTCGAATACGACGAGGGCTTGAACGGGGAGCAGCGCAGCCACGTGCAGGAGATTCTCAAGGGGGGGCGCCATCTGCTGGACCTCATCAACGACGTGCTCGATCTGGCCCGCATCGAGTCGGGGCGGGTCAGTCTGGCGATCGATGCGGTGAGTCTGGCGCCGGTCGCGGAGGAGTGTAGTGACCTGATCCAGCCGCTTGCCGCCGGGCGTGCCTTGACGCTCCTGGTCGATGTTCCGGACGGTCTTGAGGTCCTTGCCGATTCGATGCGGCTCAAGCAGGTGCTGCTCAACCTGCTTTCAAATGCCGTCAAGTACAACCGTCCGGGCGGTGAAATCCGGCTCGGTGCCTCGCGACAGGGAGTGCGCGTGCGCATCGAAGTGACGGATACCGGGGCCGGAATCGCACCCGAGCGCTTGACCGAACTGTTCAAGCCCTTCAGTCGGCTCGGTCAGGAAAGCAGCGGCATCGAGGGTACCGGCATCGGGCTCACCATCACGCAGCGACTGGTGCAGATGATGGGCGGGACGATAGGCATGGAGAGCCGGCTTGGCGTCGGCTCGACCGTCTGGATCGAACTGGGTGCGAATCCTTCTGCGGGTGCGTCAGGCTTGTCCTGATGCGACCAGATCGAGCGCAACGGCTTCGGCGACACGAATGCCGTCAATTGCGGCGGAAAGAATGCCTCCGGCATAGCCGGCGCCTTCGCCGGCCGGATACAGCCCGCGCGTATTGACGCTCCGGCAGTCTGGCCCGCGCGGAATGCGCAGGGGCGATGACGTGCGGGTCTCGACGCCGGTGAGTATGGCATCGTCCATGTCGAAGCCGCGAATCTGGCGGCCGAACGCGGGCAGGGCTTCGCGCAGCGCGGCGACGACATACTCCGGCAGGCAGGTGGCAAGATCGGCGGGGCGCACGCCGGGCGTGTAGGAGGGAAGCACCGGGCCGAGGTCTTCGGACGGCCGTCCGGCGAGGAAATCACCGACACGCTGTGCAGGTGCATCGTAGTCGCGCCCACCGGCCTCGAAGGCGAGGCCTTCCCAGTGGCGCTGGAATTCGATTCCGGAGAGGGGATGGGTTCCACCACCGGGAAAGTCGCCTGGCGTCACGTCGACCACCAGCGCGCTGTTGGCATTGCGCTCGTTGCGCGAATACTGGCTCATGCCGTTGGTGACCACGCACCCGGCTTCCGAGGTGGCCGCCACGACGGTGCCGCCGGGGCACATGCAGAAACTGTAGACGGTGCGTCCGCCGGTGCAGTGATGCACGAGCTTGTAATCGGCGGCGCCCAGCAGGGGATGTCCGGCGAACTTGCCGAAGCGGGCACGGTCGATCAGCGACTGCGGATGCTCGATGCGCACGCCGATGGAGAAGGGCTTGGCCTCCATCTGCACGCCGGCGCGGTACAGCATGGCGAAGGTATCGCGCGCACTGTGGCCGATTGCCAATATCACTCGGCTTGCGTCCATCCGCCGGCCATCGGCCAGCGCCAGCCCGGTGACGGCGCCATTCCGAATCGTCAGTTCGTCGACGCGCGCGTCGAAGCATATTTCGCCGCCCAGTGCCACGATTTCCGCCCGCATCGCCTCGACCATCGCGACAAGGCGGAAGGTGCCGATGTGCGGCTTGCCCACGTAAAGGATCTCGGCCGGGGCGCCGGCCTTGACGAACTCGGTCAGGACCTTGCGGGCGCGGTAGCCGGGGTCCTTCACCTGGCTGTAGAGCTTGCCATCGGAGAAGGTTCCTGCGCCGCCTTCGCCGAACTGGACGTTTGATTCCGGGT
>CAYTFA010000306.1:0-3307 GCA_964436755.1 uncultured Rhodocyclaceae bacterium
GTTCCCAGCCCGGCCACCGGAAAGACGGCTTTGGTAACTCCCTTCATGCTCCAATCAACTCCCTGAACTGCGCCTCGTCGAGTATGGTAAGCCCAAGTGCCTGGGCCTTGTCCAGCTTCGAGCCGGCTTCGACCCCGGCCACCACGTAATCGGTCTTCTTCGACACCGAACCGACGACCTTGCCGCCGCGCGCTTCGATCATGTCCCGGGCCTGATCGCGCGTCAGTGCGGGCAGCGTGCCGGTGAGCACGAAGGACTTGCCGGCGATGGGCGACGACACCACCGGCGCGGCTTCGCCTTCGGTCCAGTGCACGCCACGGGACCTCAGGGCGTCGATCACCTCACGGTTGTGCGGCTCGTCGAAGAAGCGCCGGATCGAGGCGGCGACGACCGGGCCGACATCGGGCACCTGCTGCAATGCCGCCACGTCCGCACCCATCACCGTACCGAGTCCGCCGAAATGGCGCGCCAGATCCTTGGCCGTCGCTTCGCCGACATTGCGGATGCCGAGCGCGAAGACAAAGCGCGCCAGCGTGGTCTCCCTGCTCTTGTCGATCGACTCGAGCAGGTTGGCGGCCGACTTCTCTGCCATGCGCTCCAACCCGGCAACGGAAGCTGGATCGAGCGCATAGAGGTCGGCCGGCGTCTTCACCAGTCCGGAGTCCACCAACTGGTCCACGAGCCTGTCGCCGAGGCCTTCGATGTCCATCGCGCGGCGTCCGGCGAAATGCAGCAACGCCTGTTTGCGCTGCGCGGCGCAGATCAGCCCGCCGCTGCACCGGGCGATCGCTTCGTCCTCGGGCCGTTCGATGGCGGAGCCGCACACCGGGCAGGCCCGCGGCAATTCGAAAGGCACAGCGTGCGGCGGGCGCCGCTCCGCAACGACGGCGACCACCTCGGGAATCACGTCACCGGCGCGGCGAACAACCACGGTGTCGCCGACCCGCACATCCTTGCGCCGCGCCTCGGCCTCGTTGTGCAGGGTCGCGTTGGTCACCGTAACGCCGCCGACGAACACCGGTGCAAGCCGCGCCACGGGCGTGATCGCACCGGTTCGACCCACCTGGACTTCGATGGCCTCCACGGTCGTCAGCATCTCTTCGGCCGGATACTTGTGTGCCACGGCCCAGCGAGGTTCACGGGTGACGAAGCCAAGGCGCTGCTGCAGGCCGAGATCGTTGACCTTGTATACGACGCCATCGATATCGAAGGGCAGCGAGTCCCGCGCAGCCCGAATGCGTTCGTGGAATTCGACGAGGGCCGAACCTCCCGACGCCGTCGCGCGATGCTCGCTTACCGGCAGGCCCAATGCAGCAAGTGCGTCGAGGAGCGCCGCATGCGTGGGCGGCAGCGTCCACCCGCGGGTCTCTCCGATTCCATAGGCGAAGAACGACAGGGGCCGCCCGGCGGTGACGGCGGGATCGAGTTGGCGGATGCTTCCCGCCGCGCCGTTGCGCGGATTGACCAGCGTAGGTCGCCCGGCGGCGCGCTGTGCAGCGTTGTAGCGCTCGAAATCGGGGCGACTGATATAGACCTCGCCGCGCACTTCGAGCACCGGCGGCGCCTCGCCGCGCAGGCGCAGCGGTATGCAATGCACCGTACGGATGTTCTGCGTGACATCTTCGCCGGTCTCGCCATCGCCTCGTGTTGCCGCCTGAACCAGCAGGCCACCTTCGTAGCGCAGGCTGATGGCCAGGCCGTCGAACTTCAGCTCGGCGGCGTACTCGACCGGCAAATCGTCGGCGTCAAGGCCAAGTTCCCTGCGTACACGGCCATCAAAGGCGAGCGCCCCGCTCGCCTCGGTATCCGTCTCGGTACGGATGGACAGCATCGGCACCGCATGGCGGACAGGTGCGAATCCCGGCAGTGGCTTGCCGCCGACACGCTGCGTCGGCGAGTCGGCTGTGCGCAGCTCGGGGTGCGCAGCCTCCAGCGCCAGGAGTTCACGGAACAGGCGGTCGTACTCGGCATCGGGGACCAGCGGCGCGTCGAGCACGTAATAGGCATGGGCATAGCGCTCGATGTCCCGACGCAGGGCCGCTGCCCGCGTCGCCACGCCCGCATCCGGCATCAGGAGAAGAGCCGCAGTGCGAGGGGCCCGCCGGGCGCGATGCCGGCCTCGCGCATGCGCTGCTGCAGTTCGGCGGCCTTGGCGCGTATCGCCTCGATCATCGCGTCCGCCAGCGGCGCGCGCTGGGCATCGACCAGCATGCCGTCGAGCGCGGCGGCCAGTTGCCGCGCAGCGGCAAGCATGGCGTCGAAGGCCACGCCGCCGTCACGCGTGCGCGGTACGTCGAGTCGTAGCGTCAGGCCATGCGTGGCGAGCGAATCCAGCGTTGAGGTTTCGAACAGTTCGGCACCGAGGTTGCCCACCGAGAATAACTCGCCACCCTCGGCGTCGCGGGCATGAAAGGCGCCATCCTCCTCCAGCACCAGCCCGGCCGCTTCGGCGGCCGCACGCAGACGGGCACCCGCCAGAACTCCGCCCGCGGCCTCGACCACATGAAGCACGAACTGTATGTCCAGCCCGGCGCAAAAGCCATCCAGCTTTTCCGCGCGGATCAGCGTTTCACCGCGTGGCGGCGCCTCGATGCTGGCATCCGTCTGGCGTGCCAGGTCCTGCATGCCGTCGAGGAACCGCCCCAGCTCGCCGTCGCTCACGGGCCCGCTCCGATCGACCAGCTGCAGCGCGGCAACCCATTCGCCGTAGCGACCGGCATCATGCGCATCGACAAGACGCCACGCGCCGCCCGCATCGCGTCCGAGCCAGCGCAGGTCCTTGCTCAATTCGCCCGACCAGGCGCTCTGCACGGCCCATACCGCCGGCGCAGGCAGGCCCTGGGCCGCGCGCAGTCGTACGATGCAATCGGCCACCTCGTCCGCCCATTGTGGCGGAAGCGCGTCGACGTGCCCAGCGTCTTCACCCGATACCGCCTCTTCGACGGGAAGCGATGGCTCGCGGCGTTCCTGCGGCTCGGCCGGCGCCGACGCGCCGGTGCCTTCGCCCGTTCCTTCGCGGAATATGCGCTCGGCTGTCCGCCGGTGCTGACGGTCCTGCCAGGCGTTGTAAGCCCAGACCAGGGCCACCGCCGTGGCACCGGCTCCGATCAGGGCGACTTGCAGGTCGCTGGCCATCACGCGGCCTTCTGGTCGTCGGCGAGGCGCATCGCCTCTTCGATGTCGACTTCCACCACCCGCGACACGCCGAGTTCCTGCATCGTGACGCCGATCAGCTGTTGCGCCATTTCCATCGCGATCTTGTTGTGGGTGATGAAGACGAACTGCGTCTGCGCCGACATGCGCTTGA
>CAYTFA010000307.1:0-3306 GCA_964436755.1 uncultured Rhodocyclaceae bacterium
CCCAGTTGTCGTGCAGCACCTTGGCCACCGGGGCCAGGCAGTTGGTGGTGCAGGACGCGGCGGAGACAATCTTCTCGCCGGCGTACTTGGTGTGGTTCACGCCGTACACGAACATCGGCGTGTCATCCTTCGACGGCGCGGACTGCACGACCTTCTTGGCGCCGGCGGCAAGGTGCTTCTCGCAGCCTTCTTTGGTCAGGAACAGGCCTGTGGAGTCGATCACCAGGTCGGCGCCGATCTCGTTCCACTTCAGCTCGGCGGGATCCTTGACGGCGGTCAGGCGGATTTTTCTGCCATTGACGATCAGGTTGCTGCCTTCGACGGCGACGTCGCCCTTGAAATTGCCGTGCACCGAGTCGTACTTCAGCATGTAGGCGAGGTAGTCGGGTTCAAGCAGGTCGTTGATGCCGACGATCTCGATGTCCGAGAATTCCGCCTCCTTGGAGACCGCGCGAAACACCATGCGACCGATGCGACCGAAACCGTTGATGCCGACCTTGATAGCCATTTGGATTGCCTCCGGAAAGTAACTAGATGAATTGTTCGACGGCCTTGACGACGTTTGCCACCGTGAAGCCGAATTCCTTGAAGAGTGCGCCGGCCGGCGCGGATTCGCCGAAGCGGTCGAGGCCGATCACCGTGCCTTCGCCGCCGACGTACTTCCACCAGCCGTCGCTGACGCCGGCCTCGATGGCGACGCGCGGCAGACCCTTGGGCAGCACGCCGTCGCGCCAGGCCTTGTCCTGGCGATCGAACACGTTGGTCGACGGCATGGACACGACATTGACGTGGATCTCCTGCTGGGCGAGCACCTCCTGCGCCTTCAGTGCCAGCTCGACTTCGGAGCCGGTGGCGATCAGCACCGCACGCGCTGCGCCCTTTGCCGGCGAGACCACATAGCCGCCCTTGCGAATGGCGGCCAGGGTGGCGGCGTCGCGCTTGACGAAGGGCAGGTTCTGCCGCGACAGGCACAGCGCGCTGGGGCCGGCCTTCCTTTCGACGGCGGCCGCCCAGGCCGTCATCGTTTCGACGGTATCGCAGGGACGCCAGACTTCCATGTTCGGGATCAGGCGCAGCGTCGCCGTCTGCTCGACCGGCTGGTGCGTCGGGCCGTCCTCGCCGAGGCCGATCGAATCGTGGGTGAAGACGTAAATGACGCGCTGCTTCATCAGCGCCGACATGCGCAGCGCATTGCGGGCGTACTCGGAGAACATCAGGAAGGTGCCGCCGAAAGGCAGCAGGCCGCCGTGCAGGGCCATGCCGTTCATGATGTGCGCCATGCCGAACTCGCGCACGCCGTACGAGATGTAGTTGCCCGGCGTCTTGCCGGACACGGCTTTGCAGCCGGACCAGTTGGTCAGGTTGGACCCGGTGAGGTCGGCCGAGCCGCCGAGGAACTCGGGCAGGGCCGGCGCCAGGGCGTTGATGGCAATTTGCGACGCCTTGCGCGTGGCGACGGTCTCGCCCTTCTCATTGGCCGCGGCGATGGCCTTCGCCACGTGTTCGGACCACTGGGCCGGCAGGTCCCCGGCCATGCGACGCGTGAATTCGGCCGCCTCGGTCGGGAAGGCCGCGGCATAGGCCTTGAACTTCCCCTGCCAGGCCCCCTCCGATTCGGCGCCACGCGCCTTGGCGTCCCAACCGGTGTAAACCTCGGCGGGAATCTCGAAGGGCCCGTGCGTCCAGCCCAGGTGCGCACGGGCGGCGGCGATCTCGGCGTCGCCGAGCGGCGCGCCGTGGACGTCGTGGGTGCCGGCCTTGTTGGGGGCGCCGGCGCCGATCACCGTCTTGCAGCAGATCAGCGTCGGCCGTCCCGTTTCGGCGATGGCGGCGCGGATCGCGGCATCGATCGCCGCGCGGTCATGGCCGTCGACGTTGCGCACCACGTGCCAGCCGTAAGCCTCGAAGCGCTTCGGCGTGTCATCGGTGAACCAGCCCTCGACATGGCCGTCGATGGAAATCCCGTTGTCGTCCCAGAAGGCCGTGAGCTTGGACAGGCCCCAGGTGCCGGCCAGCGAACAGGCCTCGTGGGAAAGACCTTCCATGAGGCAACCGTCGCCGAGGAACACCCAGGTGCGGTGGTCGACGATTTCGTGGCCGGGCTTGTTGAACTGGGAGGCAAGCAGCTTTTCGGCCATGGCCATGCCCACCGCGTTGGTAATGCCCTGGCCGAGCGGGCCGGTGGTGGTCTCGACGCCGGGCGTGTAGCCATATTCCGGATGCCCCGGCGTCTTCGAGTGCAGCTGGCGGAAGCTCTTGAGGTCGTCGATCGTAACGTCGTAGCCGGTCAGGTGCAGCAGGGCGTAGATCAGCATCGAGCCGTGGCCGTTGGACAGCACGAAGCGGTCGCGGTCGGACCAGAGCGGGTTGCGCGGATTGTGGCGCAGGTGCCGGGTCCACAGGACCTCGGCGATCTCGGCCATGCCCATGGGCGCGCCGGGATGGCCGGAGTTGGCCTTCTGCACGGCGTCCATGGCGAGCGCGCGGATGGCATTGGAAAGGGTGGAACCGGAGACGATGGCTGTAGACGGCGAAGTGGTCATGGCGGCGGCGGATTGAGGGGTGACGGGTGCGTTCCCACCGGTAAGCTGGCTATTATCGGCGAAACCGGCGGGATCGCGCTAGTTGGTCCGGGAACTGGCCGGGGAGGGCTCAGGCCCGCTTGCGGTTCTCCATCAGGCGCAGGATCAGCGGCGTGAAGATGAGTTGCATCGCCAGTTCCATCTTGCCGCCCGGCACGACGATGATGTTCGGCCGCGACATGAAGGAGTCGTGGATCATCGACAGCAGGTAGGGGAAGTCGATGCCCTTCGGGTTGGCGAAGCGGATCACGACGAAGCTCTCGTCGGCGGTCGGGATGTCGCGGGCGATGAAGGGGTTCGACGTATCGACCGTCGGCACGCGCTGGAAGTTGATGTGGGTGCGCGAGAACTGCGGCGTGATGTAGTTGATGTAGTCGGGCATGCGGCGCAGGATGGTATCCACCACGGCCTCGGTCGAATAGCCGCGCTGGTTCTTGTCGCGGTGCAGCTTCTGGATCCATTCGAGGTTGACCGTCGGCACCACGCCCACCAGCAGGTCGGCGTGCTGGGCGACATTCACCTTGTCGGTCACCGCGGCACCGTGCAGGCCCTCGTAGAACATCAGGTCGGTGCCCTTGGGGATGTCGACCCAGGGCGTGAATTCGCCGGACTGTTGCCCATAGGGGGCGGCCTCGTCGGCATTGTGCAGGTACTTGCGTACCTTGCCGCCGCCGGTTTCACCGTAGCCCTTGAACAGTTCCGCCAGTTCCTCGAGCAGGTTGGC
>CAYTFA010000308.1:0-3287 GCA_964436755.1 uncultured Rhodocyclaceae bacterium
GCGCCAGATCGAGCGCATCGCCACCGGCTGGCGCCTGCGCGCCGCGGCGCCGGGTCTAATCGTGTGCACGAATGCACAGAGCCCGGAGCAGATCCTCGCGCCCAAGGCCATTGCCGAGGCCGACCTGGCGCGCTGCCGCGAACTCGGCGCAACGCTGGCGGCCGGCCTGGCGCTCGGCGTGTTCTGAGCGAACCGGCCGCTCAGGCCGGCTGATCGAGCTCGAAGATGCGGTGCAGGACGCGCACCGCGAGTTCCAGGTACTTCTCGTCGACGACGACGGAAATCTTGATCTCGGAGGTCGAGATCATCTGGATGTTGATCCCTTCCTCGGCCAGGGTGCGGAACATCTTGCTGGCCACGCCCGGATGCGAGCGCATGCCGACGCCGACCGCGGAGACCTTGCATATCTTGTTGTCGCCCTCGATGGCGCGCGCACCGATGTGCGGCTTGATCTGCTCCTCGAGCAGCTTCTTGGCCCGCGCGAACTCGCTCCGGTTGACGGTGAACGAGAAGTCGGTGGTGCCGTCGTGACCGACGTTCTGGATGATCATGTCGACGTCGATGTTGGCCTCGGCCACCGGACCCAGGATCTGATAGGCGATGCCGGGCCGGTCGGGCACGCCGAGCACGGTGAGCTTGGCCTCGTCGCGATTGAAAGCGATGCCGGAAATGATCGGTTGTTCCATGGTTGCGTCTTCCTCGAAAGTAATCAGCGTGCCTTCCGTCTCCTGGCCTTCCTCCTCGAAGCTGGAGAGCACGCGCAGCTTGACCTTGTACTTGCCGGCGAACTCCACCGAGCGGATCTGCAGCACCTTGGAGCCGAGGCTGGCCATTTCCAGCATTTCCTCGAAGGTGACGCGTTCGAGCTTGCGCGCCTCGGGCACGATGCGCGGGTCGGTGGTGTACACGCCATCGACGTCGGTGTAGATCTGGCACTCGTCGGCACGCAGTGCGGCCGCCAGTGCGACGGCCGAGGTGTCGGAACCGCCGCGGCCGAGCGTGGTGATGTTGCCGTCGGCATCGACGCCCTGAAACCCGGCGACAACCACGACGGTGCCGGCCTCGAGGTCACGGCGCATGGCCGCGTCGTCGATGTGGAGGATGCGCGCCTTGGTGTAGGTGCTGTCGGTGAGCACTTTCACCTGACCGCCGGTGTAGCTCTTCGCGGCGAGGCCGACGTCGCGGATCGCCATCGCCAGCAGGGCGATCGTCACCTGTTCGCCGGTGGACAGCATCACGTCGAGCTCGCGCGCGTCGGGCTGCGGCGAAACGTCCTTGGCCAGAGCGATCAACCGGTTGGTCTCGCCGCTCATCGCCGAAACCACCACCACCACCTGGTGCCCCTGCGCCTTCCACCGCGATACGCGTCGCGCCACGCTGCGGATGCGATCGGCGGAACCCATCGACGTGCCGCCGTATTTCTGGACTATCAGTGCCATTGCCTTGCCATCTATTTTGCAAATTTTCAATTTTACCCCATGTCGACTGTGCGGGTAAGCATGCCGAAAACCGGCAAATTCGCCGTGGGCCCCATCCGCGCGTCGCATGTCAGACAAATTCCTTGTATGGCGAACGAATTTGTCCTATAGTCGCGACCTATTACTTCGGTAATAGATCGTGCGCCCCGCACGACGACGTAAACTGGGAGCTATCAGATGAAAGGCAACGACAAGATCGACCCCCGCGAACTGCGCCGCAAGATGGGCGTGAACCAGCAGCAGTTCTGGTCCAGGCTGGGTGTCACGCAGAGCGGCGGCTCGCGTTACGAAAGCGGTCGCAACATGCCGCGCCCCGTGCAGCTGCTGCTGCGCCTGGTGCACATCGAGCAGATCGACATCGACAAGATCAAGCGCGACGACTACGAAGTCGTGGAATACCTGCGCAGCGCCAAGCCGGCAATGTTCCGCGACCTGAAGCGCGACGCCAAGGCCGCGGCGAAGGGTCGCAAGAAGGGCTGAAGACGGCGCGCGGAGCCCCTCCGCGCGCGGAAGCGCCTTACGGGCTGACGCGCACCGTCAGCCCGAGGTGGCGGATACGCTCCGCCATCGCCTCGATGGACTCCCTGTCCAGGCGCGAGAGACGCGGTGCTTCTGCTTGCAGCGAAGGCCGCGCCAGTCCATAGAGATGGACGCCGGCCAGCGCCGGCACATGGGGCGCCAGCAATTCCAGATAGGCATCGATCTCCGCACTCGACGGCGCGTCGCCGTCGAGGCGGAACACGCAGGTCTGTACCCAGGTACTCGCCAGGGCGGCACAGCGCCCCAGGCGCCGCGAAGCCGCTTCCGGTCGCGTGCGGCTGCCATTGATTCGCGTCATGCCCTGCGCCGTGCCGGAGTCCACCTTGAACCAGACCTCGCCGCCGTTCGTACCGATGCTCGCGATGCCGCTGCGCACCGAGGCGCGATCGAGCAGGCTGCCGTTGGTGATCAGGCGCACGGCGACCGTGTCCGACAGGCCGCGCGCCGCCAGTGCGGCGTGCACGACGGCCACCGCCTGCGGAAACTCGGCGGCGCTGGTCGGCTCGCCGTTGCCGGAGAAGGCAACGTCGACCAGCCGCCGCGCACCCGCCGGAACGCGCGTGGCCATGAAATCCCCGGCGACGGCCCAGTCGAGGAAGCGGCACAGTTCGCCATCGAGCAGGGCGAGGTCGATGGGGGGCGGGCCGCCGCGCGTGAGGTCGGGCACCTGGCAATAGATGCAGCGCCAGTTGCAGGCGTTGTTCGGGTTCAGGTTGATGCCGACCGACACGCCGCCGGCACGGCGCGACACCACCGGATAGACGTAGCGCAGGCCCGCGCTATCGCGCGAATGCTCGTCGTTGCTCAGCAGGCGTGGCGGCATGGGCAGTGCGGGCGGGCGTGGTCGGGCCGCTATAATGCCTGCAAACTTCCCGGCGCGGCGATGCCAGACCGTGCCCCCTCCCCGACATGCGCATCACTCGCCGCCTCGAATTCGACGCCGGACACCGGATTCCGAACCACGACAGCCAGTGCCGGCACCTGCACGGCCATCGCTACGCGCTCGAGGTCACGCTCGACGGACCGCTGGTCGAGGGCGCCGGCCGCCCGGACGAGGGCATGGTCATGGACTTCTCGGAAGTGAAGGCCATCGCCATGCGCCACCTCGTCGATCCTTGGGATCATGCCTTCCTGGTCTGGCGGGGCGATACCGCCGTCGCCGGCTTCCTCGCCGCACTGCCGCAGCACAAGACGGTGGTGCTCGACGCGATACCCACTGCGGAGAACCTGGCTCGGCTGGCCTTCCGCATCCTCGCTCCCCTTTACCGC
>CAYTFA010000309.1:0-3273 GCA_964436755.1 uncultured Rhodocyclaceae bacterium
GGCCGTGTCCCGGGCGGTCGTTACGCGGCCGAGCGGGAGGAAGCGGACCTCCGGGTAGCGCGCCGCCAGCTGGGCGATGGCGGCCTGGGTGTCGTCGTAGGGCACAATGATCTCGAGCGGGGGCGCCCCCTGCTGCGCGCGGAGCCCCTCGAGGCAGCGCTCAAGGGCGGCGCCGCCGTCGACCACGGTGAGCAGGACGGAGAACGAGGCGGTCATGTCGGGGTCACCGGTGCGGGCGCGCGGAGTACCGGGCGCCAGAGGAACCAGAGGGCGGTGCCGGTCACGAGCAGGATGAGGCTGGCCACGCGCGCGGTCCCCTCGCCGAGAAACGGCGCGTAGGCGGCCGCGGTCTTCCGCAGGGTGATGAGCCAGGGGAGGTCAGGACCGCCATGGACCAGGAGCGCCAATGAATGCGGCACTGATTCGCGCATCATGCTCACCGCCCACGAGATGACCAGCGTGGGTGCCACGACCAGCACCCGGCCCGCGCGCGGGAGGCGCCGCCACACGGGCACCGCCGCCAGGAAGAGGAGGGCACCGGCCGGCACCATGTAGCGCACGCCAGTGTTCCACTGCAGGGCAGCGAAGTTGTTGGCGCTGGAGAAGAGCAGCAGCGCCAGCGACGCGCCGACGATCAGGGCCAGCTCGTTGCGCTGCAGCAGCGCGGAATCCGTCGGGACGAACGGGGCGGCGAGCGCCAGCAGCAGGAGCGGGCAAAAGACGAAGAGGCCGTAGGCCGGGTCCAGCAGGTTGCGCCAGAGCAGGTCCCCGGTCGGGAGCGTGATCCCGTGCCAGCCGTTGACGCTGAGCTGGGTATCGGGCATGTAGCGCTGCGCGGGCAGCCAGGGAGGCGGCGGAAGCCGAGGCGGACATCGCCGAGCAGTCGCGTCGCGACCTTGATGCTCGGCTCAAGGCTAGCGCCCCCGATGCCGGCGCTGCGGCAACGAAATCGGTCCAGACCCGGCCGGGGATACGTGGCGTTTCGGCGATAGCCGCGATAGGCGGTTTGATGGTCGGCATTGGAACCGGTTACTGGGCCGGGCAGCCGCCTAACCGGCCGGCGCCCGCCTTGGGTGGGGATGCGCCGGGTTTGCGCCTGCGCCTCTCGGAATCACTTTCGCCAGCATCCTTGGTCGAACCGGGCCCGGAAGCTCGCGAAGTCAAGCGAAAGGCGTCGCACAAGCGATAAGCCAGCCCCCGGGTGACCCGGGTTCCGGACCCCGTCGCAGGTGCAACGTTGCAGGCGCGCAACGCCGCAGAGGGCCCGGAAAGCGCTTTGCTTGCCAAGTGCTTGCTGATACACTCGGCAGCAAATAGACTTGCCATCTAGAAACGACTTTAGGTGTCGCCAGACAACTATCTGATTTCATGTCGGAAAATACCCTGAATCCCGGTGCTGCGATGCGCGCGGTCCGCGCATTGATGTTGGCGTTTGCGCTGGGCTTTGCGCTTCCTGCGTTTGCCCAGGAGGATCGCTTCGATATCGTCCGCTTCCAGGTGGAAGGCAATACCCTGCTTCCCGCGGAGCGCGTGCAGGAACTCGTTGCGCCTTTCGTGGGCCAGCGTCGTATGTATGGCGACGTGCAGAAGGCCCTGGAAGCCCTCGAAGGCGACTACCGTCGTCTCGGTTTCGGAACGGTCAATGTCTATGTACCGGAGCAGGAACTTACTTCCGGGGTCGTTCGCCTGATCGTCAGCGAAGCCGTAGTCGGCAAGGTCATGGTTTCCGGCAACAAGTTCTTCAATCTCGACAACATCCGGGCCAGCCTGCCGCAACTTGAGGAGGGCAAGGCGCCAAACCTGCGCCAGCTTTCGGAGAACGTGCAGCTTGCCAACGAAAGCCCCGCCAAGCAGATGGAAGTGACGCTGGCGACGAGCGAAGAAGAGAACAAGGTCGACGTAAAGGTCGAGGTCAAGGAGGAAGATCCGGAGCGATTCTTCGTGACCCTCGACAATACGGGCACCAAGGCGACGGGCAAGCACCGCCTCGGCGTTTCCTATCAGAACGCCAACGTCAA
The DNA here is from genome assembly GCA_964436755.1 of uncultured Rhodocyclaceae bacterium. Classification (GTDB taxonomy): domain Bacteria; phylum Pseudomonadota; class Gammaproteobacteria; order Burkholderiales; family Rhodocyclaceae; genus Sulfuritalea. The sequence continues at coordinate 2,019 of CAYTFA010000309.1, forward strand.
CAACCGCGACCAGGTCCTGACGCTTGCCTACACGACGGCAGTCGATCCCCCGGGCGGGCCCAAGATTCTCGGAAACCGAATCAACCTCGCCCAAGACGGGGACGGCGTGAAGGTTGATATCTTCAGTATTGGGTACCGGTTTCCACTGTATTCGATCGGTGATAGCTTCGATTTCATTTACGGCAATTCGAGTACGAACACTCCTTCCACGACGCCTACCTTGGGTACTGGACTTGCGATCAATGGCAAGGGCGAGGTCTACGGGTTCCGTTACAACCACATCTTCCCGCGCTCTGGCGAGTACACGTCGAAGCTGGTTCTCGGCCTGGACTACAAGTACATGAACAGCCAGTGTTCCACAGGCGGGGTTCCCACTCCGTTCGGCACGGCCGGTTGTACTCCATATACGCTACGGCCGGTCTCGGCAACCTACAGCGGACAGTGGCAAAAGCCCGGCGAGTCGATCGACTTTAATGTTGGATTTGCGTACAACATGTTCCCGGTGGGAAGCCAATACTCCTTTGCCGCAATTTCACAGCCAGGCGGTTTCGATCGCTACTCCGCGGCTTCCGGGTATCAGGTTAAGGATGAATTTGCGGTGATTCGCTACGGCGGCAGCTACGCCAAGGCGATTGAAGGTGATTGGCTACTGCGCGTGGCAGCCACTGGCCAGTACGCGCAAAACGCGTTACCTGCAGGTGAGAGGCTCGGCCTCGCTGGATCGAATGCAGTCCGTGGATTTCTTGAGAGGGCTGTGGCAGTTGATCACGGCCTGTTCGCCAATTTCGAAGCCTATTCCCCTGACCTTGCAACCAGTCTGCAACTCCCAGGCAATCTCAAGGCACTGGTGTTTTTTGATGTCGGGCGCGGGTTCACTTTGAATCCTTCATTGAACGAGCGGGTAAACATTTCGTCGCTCGGCGTTGGGTTCCGCTACAACATCAAGAAGGACCTCAGTGTGCGTTTTGATGTTGCCCGTGTAACGGACGGCTGGAATCAAAATGTCGCCGCACCTCCCAGCATCGCGAAGGACGGCGATTTCCGCGGCCACTTTGCAATCGCAGTCGGCTTCTAAGCTGCTGGCCCCAAGTCGGGCGTGAATTTCTCCCTTGATACGAGTGCCATGCGCAGGTATAAGGCGCGATAGACCCCATGGCTATTGGCAACCGAGAGGTGATCCAGATGAATAAGTTCGCGATGTTGTTGTGCCTGACGTGGGTGTCTGTGGCATGGGCGGGGAGTGCGGGGCAGATCA
>CAYTFA010000310.1:0-3259 GCA_964436755.1 uncultured Rhodocyclaceae bacterium
GCAAGGGCAACGACAACCTGGTCGACCCCTTCATCGGCGCCTCGCTGGTGCCGGCCGCATCGGGCGTGTTCCGCGACATGACGGGCATCCGCTTCGAGCATCCGGAGTGGATCGCCGAGAACTGCACGGCCTGCGGCAACTGCTATACCGAGTGCCCGGATTCGGCGATTCCCGGACTGGTCAGCTCGGTCGGCGACATCCTCAATACCGCGCTCAACCGCATCGAGACCAGCGGCACGCCGACGCGCTACCTGCGTCGCGCGGTGCGCACGGTGGAGAAGAAGCTGCGTCCGCTGATCGAGAAGCACGGCGGCGCGGTGCGCCCGCTGTTCGACATCGCCATCGACGAAGTGATCGCCGAGGCGCCGGAAGCCGAGCGCGGCGGCCTCGCCGCGGAGTTCACGCAACTGCAGATCCAACTCGGCGGCTTCCAGTTCGGCACCACCAAGCCCTACTGGGGCCAGCGCGAGAAGAAGGCCAAGGGCAGCGGCGGCCTGTTCTCGATCACCGTCAATCCCTACACCTGCAAGGGCTGCGCGCTGTGCGTCACGGTGTGCGAGGACAACGCGCTGCGCATGGTGACGCAGACCGACGAGACGGTGGACCGCCTGCGCCGCGACTGGAACATCTGGCTCGACCTGCCGACCACGCCGAAGGAATACGCGCGCATCGACAACCTCGACGAGAAGATCGGCGCGCTGGAAACGCTGCTGCTCGACAAGCACAACTACAACTCGATGAACTGCGGCGACGGCGCCTGCCTCGGCTGCGGCGAGAAGACGGCGATCCATCTGTTCACCTCGACGGTGACCGCGCTGATGCAGCCGCGCGTCGAGGCCTTCGTCGCCAAGCTGGACGGCCTCATCACGCGGCTCGAGCAGCACATGCGCGTCAAGCTCGCCTCCGCCGTCGATCTCACCGACACGGGCGCGGTGGTGCGCGCCGTTGAGGCCACCGGCCAGCACGACCTGACGCTGTCCAACCTGGCGGCCAAGCTCACCGCCGACAAGCCCTCGCAACTGCTCGACCCCGAGTGGGTGAAGAGCGTCGCGCAGCTGCTGGAGAAGCTGAAGGACCTCAAGTGGCGCTACGACGCCGGCCCGACCGGGCGCGGCCGCGCCGAGATGGGCGTGGTCAACTCGACGGGCTGCACCTCGGTGTGGGGCTCGACCTACCCGTTCCATCCCTATCCCTTCCCGTGGACGTCGCACCTGTTCCAGGATTCGCCGTCGGTGGCGATGGGAATCTTCGAGGGCCACATGGCGAAGATGGCGGACGGCTTCAAGGCCGTGCGCAAGGCCGAGATGGAGCTGTCCGGCGACTACCTGCCCGACCGCGACGAAGACTTCTTCCGCCGCTTCAACTGGCACCAGTTCAGCGCCGACGAATGGCTGCTGTGCCCGCCGGTGGTGAGCATGGGCGGCGACGGCGCGATGTACGACATCGGCTTCCAGAACCTCTCGCGTGCCCTGATGTCGGGCATGCCGATCAAGGTGCTGGTGGTCGACACCCAGGTGTATTCGAACACCGGCGGCCAGGCCTGTACCTCGGGCTTCATCAGCCAGGTGTCGGACATGGCACCGTTCGGCGCCGCGCAGCGCGGCAAGCAGGAGACGCGCAAGGAGATCAGCCTGATCGGCATGGCGCACCGCACGGCCTACGTGATGTCGGGAACCATCGCCCACGTGAATCACCTGCTGGAGAGCTACATCGACGGCCTCAACAGCCGGCGACCGGCGCTGTTCAACATCTACGCGGTCTGCCCGCCCGAGCACGGCGTCGGCGACGACCGCAGCGTGGACCAGAGCAAGCTGGCGGTGGAGGGTCGCGCCTATCCGCTGTTCCGCTTCGACCCGGATGCCGGCACCACCTTCAGCGAGTGCGTCAGCCTCGAGGGCAACCCGGCGCTCGATGCCGACTGGCCGACCTACACGCTGAAGTACGTCGATGAGAACGGCGCGGAGCAGGGCATGGAACTGCCGATGACCTTCGCCGACTTCGCAGCGACCGAGGCGCGCTTCCTCAAGCACTTCCGCAAGGCGCCGCCCGAGACATGGAACGAGAGCATGGTGCAGCTGGCCGAGTTCATGGCGCTCGAGGCGGACGACCGGGACGGAAAGTTCCCCTACATCTGGGCGGTGGACAAGAAGAACCAGTTGATGCGCCTGCTGGTGACCGAGGATCTCGTGCGTTCGTGCGAGGAGCGGCTCAACTACTGGCGTCAGTTGCGCGGCATCGCTGGCATCGACGGCCGCGCAGCGGACGACGCGGATGTCGCGGAGCGCGTGCGCGCCGAGCTGATCGACAAGATCAGCGCCACGCTGGGACTGGGCGGCGCCGTTGCCGCGCCCGCGGCTGCGGCAGGCGAAGTCGCCACCGCGACCGAGGCGGGCGGCTTCGAGCCGGTCTGGATCGAGACGCCGGAATGCACGGCCTGCGACGAGTGCACGACGCTGGCGCCCAAGGTGTTTGCCTACAACGAGCAGAAGCTCGCCGTGGTGATCAATCCGAAGGGCGGGCGCTTTGCCGACATCGTCAAGGCGGCGGAGAAGTGCACGGCCGGCTGCATCCATCCCGGTACGCCGTGGAATCCGGCGGAGCCGGGACTCGACAAGCTGGTGGCGCGGGCGGCGAAGTACAACTGATAACGGCTCGATGAAGTTCCTCAACTACTTCCGCGGCGAGGCATTTGCCCGCGGCATCCATCCGCCGCAGCACAAGGAAACGGCGGCGATGCCGATCCGGCGCCTTCCGTTCGCGCCGCGGCTTTACGTGCACCTCTCGCAGCAGGTCGGGCGCGCGGCGAAGCCGCTGGTGCGCGTCGGCCAGGAAGTCATGCGCGGGCAACCGATCGCCGAGGCCGACGGCTTCGTCTCGGTGCCGCACCACGCGCCGGTGAGCGGGGTGGTCGAGGCGATACGCCTGCATCCAACCGCCAACGGGCCGTGGAGCGATGCCATCGTCATTCGTGCCCATCCGGGGTCGACCCAGGAGGTGCTGTGGGAGCGGCAGCGCGACCTGTCCGCGCTCGACGACGACGCCCTGGTCGCCGCCGTCCAGGAGACGGGCATCGTCGGCCTCGGCGGCGGCGTGTTTCCCACGCATGCCAAGCTCAAGGTGCCCAAGGAGTGGCCGGTCGACACGCTGGTGGTCAATGGCTGCGAGTGCGAGCCCTACCTGACCTCCGACCATCGCATCATGGTCGAGCATCCGGCCGACATCATTTCCGGCATCGCCATTGCGCGCCGCCTGCTGGGCA
>CAYTFA010000311.1:0-3253 GCA_964436755.1 uncultured Rhodocyclaceae bacterium
TTCATCCCGCACATCGCGACCACGCCGGAACTGCAGCGCAAGCTGCTGGTGGACAACCCGATGCGCCTCTACTGGCCGGAAGAAATCTGATGGCCCTCGACAAGCCCTACCGGGACATCCCCGGCACCACCATCTTCGATGCCGAGCAGTCGCGCCTGGGCTATCACCTCAACCAGTTCTGCATGTCGCTGATGCAGGCCGGGAACCGCACCCGCTTCAAGGCCGGCGAACGCGCCTACCTCGACGAATGGCCGATGACCGAGGAACAGAAGCAGGCCGTGCTGGCGCGCGACCTCAACCTCTGCATTGCCCTGGGCGGCAACATCTACTTCCTGGCCAAGATCGGCGCCACCGACGGCAGGAGCTTCCAGCAGATGGCCGGCAGTATGACCGGCATGACGGAAGAGGAGTACCGCGACATGATGGTCGGCGGCGGGCGCTCGGTCGAGGGCAACCGCCGACTTGGCGAGGACGGCGACGCGCAGGCGCACCGCCAGCCGCAGGGCAGGGCGGGACGCATTGCCCGCGGGGAGGGCAACTGACATGGCCCGCATCACCGCCTCGGTCTATACCTCCCACGTGCCCGCCATCGGTGCCGCGCTCGATCTCGGCAAGAGCGGCGAGCCCTACTGGCAGCCGGTGTTCAAGGGCTACGAGTTTTCCAGGCAGTGGCTCGGGGACAACACGCCCGACGTGATCTTCCTGGTCTATAACGACCACGCCACGGCGTTCAGCCTGGAGATGATCCCGACCTTCGCCATCGGCTGCGCGGCGGAATTCCAGCCGGCCGACGAGGGCTGGGGGCCGCGCCCGGTGCCCGTGGTCAGGGGCCATCCCGAACTCGCGGCGCATATCGCGCAGTCGGTGATCCAGGACGACTTCGACCTGACCATCGTCAACAGGATGCCGGTGGACCACGGTCTCACCGTGCCGCTGTCGCTGATGTGCGGCCAGGTGGGCGCCTGGCCCTGCCCGGTGATCCCGTTTGCGGTGAATGTCGTGCAATATCCCGTGCCGTCGGGCCGGCGCTGCTACAACCTCGGTCGCGCCATCCGCAAGGCGGTGGCAAGCTACGACGCGCCGCTCAAGGTCCAGGTCTGGGGTACCGGCGGCATGAGCCACCAGTTGCAGGGCCCGCGCGCCGGCCTGATCAACCGGGAATGGGACAACGCCTTCCTCGACCGCCTGATCGCCGACCCGCAGGGCCTGGCCGCGATGCCCCACATCGACTACGTGCGCGAGGCTGGCTCGGAAGGCATCGAACTCGTGATGTGGCTGATCGCCCGCGGCGCGATGAGTGACAACCCCGGCGACGCCGCCGGGCCGGGCACGCCGCGCGTCGCGCACCGCTTCTACCATGTACCCGCTTCGAACACCGCCGTTGGACACCTGATTCTGGAGAACCGCTAAATGAGCAAACCCATCAAAGTCGCGCTGGCCGGCGCCGGCGCCTTCGGCATCAAGCACCTCGACGCGATCAAGCTGATCGACGGCGTCGAGGTGGTGTCGCTGGTCAGCCGCGAGCTGGACAAGACGCGCGAGACCGCCGCAAAGTACGGCATCGGCCATGTCACCACGGACCTCGCCGAGAGCCTCGCGCTGAAGGAAGTCGACGCCGTGATCCTGTGCACGCCGACCCAGATGCACGCCGATCAGGCCATAGCCTGCATGAACGCCGGCAAGCACGTGCAGGTCGAGATCCCGCTGGCCGACAGCCTGAAGGGGGCCGAGGCCGTGGCCGAGCTGCAGCGGAAGTCCGGCCTGGTCGCCATGTGCGGCCACACCCGGCGCTTCAACCCCAGCCACCAGTGGGTGCACAAGAAGATAGCCGCGGGCGAATTCAGCATCCAGCAGATGGATGTGCAGACCTATTTCTTCCGCCGCACCAACATGAACGCGCTGGGCCAGCCGCGTTCCTGGACCGACCACCTGCTGTGGCACCACGCCGCACACACGGTCGACCTGTTCGCCTACCAGACCGGCGGCAGCATCGTCGCGGCCAATGCGCTGCAGGGGCCGATCCATCCCAATCTTGGCATCGCGATGGACATGTCGATCCAGTTGAAGAGCAGCACCGGCGCGATCTGCACGCTGTCGCTGTCCTTCAACAACGATGGCCCGCTCGGCACCTTCTTCCGTTACATCGGCGACAGCGGCACCTACATCGCGCGCTACGACGACCTGATCGACGCCAAGGACAACAAGATCGACGTCAGCAAGGTCGATGTCTCGATGAACGGCATCGAGCTGCAGGACCGCGAGTTCTTCGCCGCCATCCGCGAAGGCCGAGAGCCGAACGCCAGCGTGGCGCAGGTGCTGCCCTGCTACCGCGTGCTGCACCAGCTCGAGCAGCAGCTGGCGAAGAGCGCCTGAGGCGGGACGACGCGATGCAACGGCGCACGCTTGGCGAATTCAGCGTCTCGGCCATCGGCCTGGGCTGCATGAACCTCAGCCACGCCTACGGCACGCCGCCCGCGGCCGAGGCGGCCAAGGCGCTGCTGCTGCGCGCGCTGGATCGCGGCATCAACTTCTTCGACACCGCGGCGCTGTATGGCTTCGGCGCCAACGAGACCCTGCTCGGCAAGGTGCTCAAGCCGCATCGCTCGAAGATCGTGCTGGCCAGCAAGTGCGGCATGACGGGCGTCGACGGCAAGCGGGTGATCGACGGCCGGCCCGAGACGCTCAAGCGCACTTGCGACGAGTCGCTGCTCCGCCTGCAGGTCGACGAGATCGACCTCTACTACCTGCACCGCCGCGACTTCGCAGTGCCGATCGAGGACAGCGTCGGCGCGCTGTCGGACCTGGTGCGGGCCGGCAAGATCCGGAGCATCGGCTTGTCCGAAGTCTCGGCGGCGACGCTGAGGCGCGCGCATGCCGTGCATCCGGTCGCGGCCCTGCAATCCGAGTATTCCTTGTGGACGCGCAATGCCGAGCTCGGCACGCTGGCGGCCTGCCGCGAACTGGGTTCCGCCTACGTCGCCTTCAGCCCGCTGGCGCGTGCCTTCCTTACCGGCACGCTGCGCGATCCCGACGCGCAGCTGGAAGCCAAGGACATCCGGCGCCAGATGCCGCGCTTCGAGGCGGCCAACTACGCCAAAAATCTCGAACTGCTGCCCGGCTACCTGGCCATCGCGCAGGAAGTCGGCTGCACCCCGGCGCAACTCTCGATCGCCTGGCTGCTGGCCAAGGGCGAGCACATCATTCCGATCTTCGGCACCCGGCAGCCGGAGCATCTCGACGACAACGCCGGGGC
>CAYTFA010000312.1:0-3238 GCA_964436755.1 uncultured Rhodocyclaceae bacterium
CTCGACGTTCTCGACGACGACGATGGCGTCGTCCACCACGATGCCGATCGCCAGCACCATGGCGAACAGGGTCAGCACGTTGATCGAGTACCCGAAGGCGTAAAGGCCGACCGTGGCGCCGACCAGCGCCACCGGGACGACGATGGTCGGAATGAAGGTGGCGCGAACGTTTTCGAGGAAGAGGTACATCACCAGTACGACCAGCAGCATGGCCTCGGCCAGCGTCTTCAACACTTCACGAATCGAGATGTCCACAAAGGTCGAAGTGTCGTAGGGCACCACCCAGTCCACGCCCTTGGGAAAGTAGCGCGCCAGTTCGGCCATCTTTGCCTTCACTGCTTTGGCCGTGTCCAGAGCATTGGCGCCGGGCGCCATGCGCACCGCTACCGAGGCGGCCGGCTGGCCATCCATGCGGGCCGCGATGGAATAGTCCTGCGCACCGAGCTCGACCCGGGCGATGTCCTTGACGCGCACCGTGGCCCCGCCCGGCGTCGCGCGTACGATGACTTCGCCGAATTCCTCGGTGGTAGCCAGACGGCTGCGGGTGACGATCACTGCGTTCGTCTGTTGTCCGGCATCGGCCGGGAGCTGGCCGAGTTCGCCAGCCGCGAGCTGGGTGTTCTGGGCACGCACCGCCTTCGCCACGTCCGCCGCAGTCAGGCCGAAGGCATTGAGCCTGTCCTGCTTCAGCCACAAGCGCATCGAGTACTCGGTGCCGAACAGGATCGCCTCGCCCACGCCCGGCACGCGCCGCACGTTCTCCAGCACGTTGGCGGCGACATAGCTGCCGAGGCCTACGTAATCGAGCGTCTTGTCCGGCGAGTACATGGAAATGAACATCAGGTAGTTGCGCGCTGCCTTGTTCACCGTGATGCCGAGCCGGCGCACATCCTCGGGCAGCCGCGCTTCCACCCGCTTGATGCGGTTTTGCGCTTCGACGGACGAGAGATCCAGGTTCGTCCCCGCCTCGAAGGTAAGGGTGATCGTACCGATGCCGAGCTCGGAAGCCGACTCCATGTAGAGCAGGCGCTCGATGCCGTTCATCTCCTGCTCGATCAGGGCGACGGCGGTCTCCTCGACGACCTGCGCCGAGGCGCCGGGATAGTTGACGGTGATCGCCAGCGCGGGAGGCGCCACCGAGGGGTAGCTCGCCACCGGCAGCTGGCGCAGCGCCAGCGCTCCGCCCAGCAGGATCACCAGCGCGATGACCCAGGCGAAGATCGGCCGGTCGATGAAGAACTTCGCGAACATCGGCGCTTACTTCTTCCCGTCAGCGTTGGCGTCCGGCTTGGACTCCGGCTTGGCGGCAGCGGCCGGGGGAGCGCCCGGTGGTACCGCGCTGACCGGTGCGGCCGGATTCCAGGGCACCGGCTTGACGGTGCCGCCCGGACGCGCTTTTTGCAGGCCGTTCACAATGACCTGATCCCCCGCCTTGAGGCCATCGAGGACGATGTAGTCGCCGCCCGACATGGCACCGGTTCGGATCGGACGCGGTGCAACCTTGCCCTCACCATCGACAGTCATCACGATCTGTCCCTGGGGCGTTCCCTGCACGGAACGCTGCGGCACGCGGATCGCCTGGTCGACTTCGGCCTGCGGAAAGCGGATGCGCACGAACGTGCCCGGCAGAAGTTCTCGCCGCGGATTCGGGAACTCGGCACGCAGTACCACGGCACCGCTGGCGGGATCGACCGCAAGATCGGAGAAGCGCAGGCGTCCCTTTTCGGAATACGTGCTGCCGTCTTCCAGCAGCAACTCGACGTTTGTACTTGCCGACCTGCGCTGGCTGCCGGCTTTGACCGCCTGCTGCAAGCGCAACAGGTCGGAATAGTTCTGCGTGAACTCGACCCGCACGGGATCGAGCTGCTCGATCGTTGCGAGCTGGGTCGCCTCGCCCTTGCCGACAAGGGCGCCTTCCGTAACCAGCGCGCGGCCGATGCGGCCGGCGATCGGCGCCAAGGGGCGCGAGTTCTCCAGATCGAGCTGCGCCTTGGACAGTGCAGCCTGCGCCTGCTTGAGGCGAGCCTCCGCCTGGTCGAACTCCTGCTGGCTTACGGCCTTGATTTCAAGGAGCGGCTTATACCTGTCGAACACCGCCTTTGATGCGGCAAGGTCTGCAGCAGCCGCATCCGCAGCCGCTTGGTAGGTTCTCGGATCGATCTGGAAAAGGGCGGTACCCGCCTTGACGTCGCTGCCATCGACGAACAGCTGCTTTTCGAGCACGCCTTCGACACGTGCGCGAATCTGCGCCGAACGGATGGCCTGAACGCGTCCCGGCAGGTCTTGCGTGATGGTTGCCGTGCCCGCCTGGATGACGACTACGTCGACCTCGGGCGGTGGCATGCCCGCACCGGGGGCTCCGGCAGGACCCTTCTTCTCGCCTTCGCCGCATGCAGTGAGCATGGCCATCAGGGCCGGAACCGCGACAAGCAGTTTGGTGCCGTGCCGTAGCCGGCGTGGCCCGTCCGAAGCTTTGGCGCGGCCGATGTCGTTGGTGTTCATCCGAAGGCTCCGTCGAGGAATCGCGGTCCGGGCAGGCATGAAACCATTCCTGTCGCCACCGCTGACGCAAGTCGCGCAGGATAACTCACGACCTATGTCATTTTCGCAGCGCACGCACCCTGAAACAAAAAAAGGCAGCCGAAGCTGCCTTTTCCTGGCGGGGCATGCCCCTGCTAGTGCCGTTGTTTTCGCAGCTTGTCGATGGCCGCGAGCTGGGCGATCGCTTCGGCAAGCTCGACCTGGGCGCGGGCGTAGTCGATCTCCGAACCGCGGTTGCTCATCGCCTCTTCGGCAAGTCGCTTGGCCTCGAGGGCCTTCGCCTGATCCAGGTCGGCGCCGCGGATCGCGGTGTCGGCAAGGACGGTAACGAGGTTGGGCTGGACTTCGAGCAGGCCGCCGGCAACGAAGATCAACTCTTCCTTGCCCTCCTGCGTCTTGACCCGAACGGCGCCCGGCTTGATGCGTGTCATCAGCGGCATGTGGCCCGGCAGGATGCCGAGCTCCCCTGCTTCGCCGGGAAGGACGACGAATTCGGCAAGGCCCGAAAAGATCGATTCCTCGGCGCTGACGACGTCAACGTGGATGGTCATGGCCATTACTGTACCCCTTATTGCAGCGTCTTGGCCTTCTCGAAGACCTCCTCGATGCCGCCGACCATGTAGAAGGCCTGCTCGGGAATGTTGTCGCATTCGCCGTCGACGATCATCTTGAAGCCCTTGATGGTGTCGGCCAGCGG
>CAYTFA010000313.1:0-3237 GCA_964436755.1 uncultured Rhodocyclaceae bacterium
CCCGTTGCGATCGCGACCGCCGTCGCGCCGCGAGGACGGCTCGGCCTTTTCGGCCGGCGCCGCCGCAGGTTCCTCCTTCTTCGGACTCGAGAAGAAGGACATGATGCGGGCGAAAAAGCCGGCTTCGGCCGGTGGCGTAGCCGCCGGCGCGGCAGCCGGGGCTTCGGGCTTGGCTGGAACGATGGGGGCGGGCTGATCGGGCGTGATGCCCTTGACTGCCGCTTCGGTGCGCGACGGGCGCGCATCCGTTTGGGCCGACGGCGGCTTGTAGGCCGACTCCTCGACGGCCTTTTCGGCCTTCTCGGCCATCTGGTAGCTGGCCAGCGTGACGCCTTCTTCGTTGAGCTGATCGTGGCGCAGACGCACGATTTCGTGCTGCGGCGTCTCGAGGTGCCTATTGGGCACGATGACGAGATTCACGCGATGGCGCACCTCGATGCGCGCGATATCGACGCGCTTTTCGTTGAGCAGGAAGGTGCCGACGTCGACCGGAACCTGGCAGTGCAGGGCGCCGGTGTTCTCCTTCATCGCCTCCTCCTCGAGGATGCGCAAGATGTGCAGGGCGGCGGATTCGGTACTGCGGATGTGGCCGGTGCCAGTGCAGCGCGGGCAGGTGATGTAGCTCGTCTCGGCGAGGGCCGGGCGCAGGCGCTGGCGCGACAGCTCGAGCAGGCCGAAGCGGCTGATCTTGCCGGTCTGCACGCGGGCGCGGTCGTAGCGCAGGGCGTCGCGCAGCCGGTTCTCGACTTCGCGCTGGTTCTTGGCCGACTCCATGTCGATGAAGTCGATGACGATGAGGCCGCCGAGGTCGCGCAGGCGCAACTGACGGGCGATCTCGTCGGCCGCCTCGCAGTTGGTGCGGAAGGCAGTCTCCTCGATGTCGCTGCCCTTGGTGGCGCGGCCGCTATTGACGTCGATGGAAACCAGGGCCTCGGTGTGGTCGATGACGATGGCACCGCCCGAGGGCAGGTTCACCTGGCGCGAATACGCGGACTCGATCTGGTGCTCGATCTGGAAGCGCGAGAACAGCGGCACGTCGTCGCGGTAGCGCTTGACGCGGTTGACCGTACCCGGCATAACGTGGGCCATGAACTGCTGGGCCTGTTCGAAAATGTCGTCGGTGTCGATCAGGATTTCGCCGATTTCGGCGTGGAAGTAGTCGCGGATGGCGCGGATGACGAGGCTGGATTCCTGGTAGATCAGGAAGGCGCCGCCTTGTGCCTTGGCCGCGCCGTCGATGGCGGTCCAGAGCTGGAGCAGGTAATTGAGGTCCCACTGCAGTTCTTCCAGGTTGCGGCCGATGCCGGCGGTGCGGGCGATCAGGCTGGCGCCGGACGGCACCTGGAGCTGGTCCATCACCTCGCGCAGTTCCTGCCGCTCCTCGCCCTCGACGCGGCGCGAGACGCCGCCGCCGCGCGGATTGTTCGGCATCAGCACCAGATAGCGGCCGGCGAGCGAAATGTAGGTGGTGAGGGCGGCGCCCTTGTTGCCGCGCTCGTCCTTTTCGACCTGGACGATGAGTTCCTGGCCGGCGGAGAGGGCGTCCTGGATGCGCGCCTTGCCGGCATCGACGCCTGGCTTGAAGTAGGTGCGCGAGATTTCCTTGAAGGGCAGGAAGCCGTGGCGCTCGGCGCCGTAATCGACGAAGGCGGCTTCGAGGCTGGGCTCGATGCGGGTGATGACCGCCTTGTAGATGTTGCTCTTGCGCTGTTCCTTGGCGGCCGATTCGATGTCGAGGTCGATCAGTTTCTGACCATCGACGATCGCGACGCGGAGTTCCTCGGCCTGCGTCGCATTGAAAAGCATGCGTTTCATGTGTGCTCCCGCGCGCGCTTCGGCAGGAGGGCACGACAAGCCGCATGCCGCGGCGTCAGGACGCTGGCGGCGTGCGTTCGGTTTGCGGTTCGACTGGCTCGATCATTTGGCCGGTATCAGGTTGGCAAACGTTCTTTTGACTTGTCTAAGCTGAACGGACGCTGACCCGAAGTCAGCGCCCGGCAATCTGTGCCCAAAGTGCGTGTGCTGCGCGCAATCAAGTAACATCGCTCTTTTCGGGCGAGCGAAACACCCTGTGGCCGGCGGAGCGCGCTACCGAGCGGAATCGAATTCCGGCGGCGTTTGTAGCCTTCGCGCCCTTGTCGCCGTCGCGCCGCGATCGCCAATTCCGGCGCTGCCGCACGACGGGCCGCAACATCCCGGGAACCGTGCCGCCGGTGCCGCTTCGGGCTGCCGGGCACACCGTCGCGGGACGGCCAGCCAAGCGCTCAGTATATTGGAAATGAAGGACTTAAGCAAAGATTCCGTCACGTGGCTTGAAGTCGGCGAAGAGGCCGAAGGCCAGCGGATCGACAATTTTCTCGTCCGCATTGCCAAGGGAGTGCCAAAAAGCCATGTATACAGGGTGTTGCGCAGTGGCGAGGTACGCGTCAACAAGGGCAGGGTAGGACCGGACTATCGCCTGAAGGCCGGCGACCGGCTCCGACTGCCGCCCATGCGCGTGGCCGAAAAGGCTGTCCAAGCTGTTGTTCCGGCAAGGGAATTCGAAGTCGCGTGGGAGGACGAGGCAGTCCTCGTTGTGGATAAGCCGGCGGGTGTCGCGGTGCACGGTGGCAGCGGGGTCTCGTTCGGGGTGATCGAGCAACTGCGTCGCGCGCGGCCGCAGTCCAGAATGCTCGAACTCGCGCACCGGCTCGACCGCGAGACCTCCGGCCTGCTGATCGTCGCCAAGAAGCGCTCGGCCCTGACGCGGCTGCATGACCAGTTCCGCGACGGGGCGATCGCCAAGCGCTACCTTGCGCTGGTTCGCGGCCGCTGGCGCAATGCCCTGCAGCATGTGCGTTTGCCGCTGCACAAGTACCTGACGGCCGAAGGCGAACGGCGGGTCAGCGTAGATGCAGCGGGCAAGGCGGCCCATTCCGTCGTGCGCCTGGTGGCGCGCTGGGAGAATTTCAGCCTGGTCGAGGTCGAACTCAAGACCGGGCGCACGCACCAGATCCGCGTGCATCTTGCGCACCTGGGTTTTCCCATCGCCGGCGACGACAAGTACGGCGACTTTTCGCTGAACCGGGACTTGCAGAAGGCCGGCCTGAAACGCATGTTCCTCCATGCAGCCCGGCTGGCGCTACCCCATCCGCTCTCGGGGGCGCCGCTCGAGTTCGAGAGCCCGTTGCCGGCGGAACTGCAGGCCTTCGTGGAACGGCTGGATGCCAACGAGAAACGTACCGATGCGCTATGAAC
>CAYTFA010000314.1:0-3224 GCA_964436755.1 uncultured Rhodocyclaceae bacterium
GCCTCGTCGTGGGTGACGAGGATCAGCGTCGTGCCGGCCTCGGCATTCATGTCGAACATCAGGTCGATCACCTGCGCCCCGGTCGCGGCGTCGAGGTTGCCCGTCGGCTCGTCGGCGAGCAGCAGTTGCGGACGCATGGCAAAGGCCCGCGCCAGCGCCACGCGCTGCTGTTCGCCACCCGAGAGATGCTTGGGATAGTGGCCGAGGCGTTCGCCGAGCCCAACCCGCTCGAGCATGGCCTGCGCGGCGGGTCGCGCTTCGGCGCGGCCCGCGAGTTCAAGCGGGAGCATGGTGTTCTCCAGGGCGGTCAAGGCCGGCAGCAACTGGAAGGACTGGAAGACGAAGCCGAGCAGGCGCCCGCGCAGCGCGGCACGGACATCCTCGTCGAGCCCGGCCAGGTCCTCCCCGCCCAGACGCACGGCGCCCGCGGAGGGCAGGTCGAGCCCGGCCATGAGGCCCAGCAGCGTGGACTTGCCCGAACCCGAGGCGCCGACGATGGCCACTGCCTCGCCCGCCGTCACGGCGAAGGAAATCTCGTGCAGAATCGTCAGCCGGCCGTCGCCACTGGGCACGTCCTTGCCCAGCCCCGCCACCTCGATCACCGTATTCGCCACCGTATTTGCCATGCCCGCATTCTCGCCGATGTTGCACCGACTTGCCGCCGTCCTCGTGCTTGCCCTCGCCCTGCTGCTCCCGGCGCAGGCCGCCGAGAAGCGCATCCTGGTCTTCGGCGACAGCCTGTCGGCCGGGTTCGGCATCGCCGTCGCGCAAAGCTGGCCGGCACTGCTGGGTGAGCGGCTGCGCGCTGCCGGCGCGCCGTTCTCGGTGGCCAACGCCAGCATCAGCGGCGAGACGACGGCGGGCGGCCGCGCGCGCCTCGGCGCCGCGCTGGAGCAGTTCCATCCGGCACTGGTGATCCTCGCGCTGGGCGCCAACGACGGGCTGCGCGGACTGCCCGTCGCCGCCATGAAGGACAACCTGGCGGCGATGACCGCCATGGCGCGCAAGTCCGGCGCCCGCGTGCTGCTGGTCGGCATGCGCCTGCCGCCGAACTACGGCCCGCAGTACACGCAGGACTTCGACGCTGCCTTCCGCGACATTGCACGGCGCGAGAAGCTGGCCCTGGTGCCCTTCCTGCTCGAGCCGATCGCGCTCGACCGCGAAGCCTTCCAGGCCGACGGCCTGCATCCCACCGCCGCCGCCCAGCCGAAGATCGTCGATCATGTCTGGGCGGCGCTGAAGCCGCTGCTCTGAGCCGGCAGGGAACCATGGCCGAGAAGCCGCCGAAAGGCATGGTGACGGTGGAACAGATCGGCGGCTTCGATGCCGTGATCGACGCACGCGCGCCGGCCGAGTTCGCCGAGGACCACCTGCCCGGCGCCGTGAGCATGCCCGTGCTCGACGACGAGCAGCGCGCCCGCGTCGGCACGATGTACAAGCAGGTCTCGGCCTTCGAGGCAAAAAAGCTGGGCGCCGCCCTGGTGGCGCGCAACATCGCCGACCATATCGAGCGCCATCTCCTCGACAAACCCAAGGCCTGGCGGCCGCTCGTCTATTGCTGGCGCGGCGGCCAGCGCAGCGGTGCTTTCAGCCACGTGCTGCGCGAGATCGGCTGGGATGCGCAGCGCCTGCAGGGCGGCTACAAGGCCTGGCGGCGCCATGTCGTCGAGCACTTGGCGCAACTGCCCGACACGTTCGGGTTCCGCGTCGTCAGCGGCGCCACGGGCAGTGGCAAGAGCCGGCTGCTGGAGGCGCTGGCGGCGCGCGGCGGGCAGGTCCTGCACCTGGAACGGCTCGCCGCGCACAAGGGCTCGGTGCTGGGCGAATTGCCGGGCGAGGCGCAGCCCTCGCAGAAGGCCTTCGAGTCGCGCCTGCTCGGCGAACTGTCCGCGCTGGACCCGAAGCGACCCGTCTTCGTCGAGGCGGAAAGCCGCAAGATCGGCCGCCTGCAGGTGCCCGACGCCCTGCTCGCCGCCATTCGCGCGGCACCGGCGCTGCGCCTCGAGGCCACGCTGCCGGCACGGGTGGCCTTCCTGCTGCGCGACTACGACTACGCGGTGGCGGACCCGGCCTGGCTGGTCGAGCGCATCGGCCACCTCGGCGGCCTGCACAGCCGCGACACGCTGGAGCGCTGGCGGGCGCTGGCCGCCGCACGCGACTTCCACGCGCTGGTCGAGGAACTGCTGACCCGGCATTACGATCCGCTCTACGAGCGCTCGCAGGCGAAGAACTATCGCTCATTCGAAACCGCGGCGCGCTACGCCACCGAAAGGCTCGACGACGGCACCCTGGGCGGCATCGCCGCCGAAATCCTCGCCACCGAGGGCTAGGGTCAGTCCGGCAGGCGTGGCTCCAGTCGCCGCGTCGCGCACAGGCGCTGCACCACGGCGGGGCGCGGTTCGTTGACCTCCCCCTGTTCGAAGGCGACCACGGTCAGGCGCCGCCGCACGAGTTCCGGCAGTTCGCCGGGACGCAGCAGGAAGGCGGGGTTGGACGGCTTGCCGAAGCGTTCGTTGCCGACCATGAAGGTCTCGTAGATCAGCACGCCATTGACTTCCAGCGCGTTGAAGAGCAGCGGCAGCAGCGGCCGATACAGGTAGTTGGTCACCACGATGCCGTCGAACGCAGCACCGTGGTAAGGCCACGGCCCGCCTTCGAGGTCGGCCTGCCGCGTCGCCACGCCGGCAACCCCGGCCAGCGATGCCAGCGCGCCGGCATCGCGGTCTACGGCTTCGACCCGGTAGCCACGCTCCGCCAGCAATCGCGCATGGCGGCCCGCACCGCAGGCCAGGTCGAGCACGCGGCCACCCGGTTCGATCAGGGGAAAGAAGCGCGTCACCCAGCGTGAAGGAAGTTCGTTCGTCTGCGAGCCCATGTCGGGTATCATTTTGGCTCCAAATTCGCGCGCAGGCCACACCGGGACTCGTCACCGCATGTCCTCAGCACCGAGCTCACCCGGCGAAGGTACGCCGGAACACCCCGACGCCCTGCGCGAGCGGCTGAGCACGACCACCGACTCCTACGGCCGGTTCGTGCCGCGGCAGTTCCTCCACCTGCTCGGCATCGACGACATCCGCCGCGTCGAGCTCGGCCACCAGGTCGAGCGCAAGATGACCGTGCTGTTCGCCGACATCCGCGACTTCACCTCGCTCTCGGAGTCGATGAGCCCGCAGGAAAACTTCAATTTCCTGAACTCCTACCTGGTGCAGATGGAGCCGGTGATC
>CAYTFA010000315.1:0-3215 GCA_964436755.1 uncultured Rhodocyclaceae bacterium
AAGATTTTCGATGCTGCACCGCAGCACCCTTGCGTCGGCACGCGGCACCGTTCAACCAAGCAGAAAATCCCGCACCGGAGCGATCTGGTTTTCGTCCATCAGCATCGGCGCATGGCCGATGCCGGCAAACTCGATCACCCGCGGCTTCGGCCCCCGCGCTCCCATCTGCAGGGCCGTCTCGTGGGTAAGCAGGTCGGATTCCGCGCCGCGCAGCAACAGCGTCGGGCAACGCACGGCATCGTAGAGCGGCCAGAGTTCCACATCCCTGCCGCCGGCACTCTGCTGCATCGAGCGGTAGGCCTGCGCGATGCCCGGGTCGTAGACGAACTCGACCCTGCCGTCCGGCGACTTGCGCGTGGTGTGCAGCACGAGATGGCGCCACTGGGCGTCCGTCAGCGGGCCGAACGGCGCCGACACCGCCCGCACGAATGCCTCGGCCTGTTCGAAGGACTCGAAGCGCGGCGCGTTGCCGAGATACTCCCCGATGCGCGCCAGCGACGCCGCCGCAATCACCGGCCCGACATCGTTCAGCACCAGGCGTGTGACGGGTGTCTCCGGCTGCGCCGCAAGTGCCATGCCGATCACCCCGCCCATCGAACTGCCGACCCAATCCACGGTCTCGACATCGAGCCGCGCGAGCAGCACCGCCATGTCGGCACAGTACTGCGGCACGTCGTACAGCGACTTGTCGCGCAGCCATTCGCTGCGACCGCGGCCCACGACATCAGGACAGACCACGCGGTACTCGCGCGACAGGGCCTGGGCGAGAAAATCGAAATCGCGGGAGCAGCGCGTCAGGCCATGGACGCAGACCAGGACGCGCGGGTTTCCCGGGTCGCCCCACTCCACGTAGGCCATGTGATGGAAACCCGCCGGGCTCAGGCACTTCACTCGTCCGTCGCGCATCGCTTTCCCGCCTCCAATCCGTCGCCGGCCGATTGTAACGTTCCGCGTTAGCCGTGGTCCTGCATCGCTGCAATCTGTTCGTGCAGTTCGAGGATGCGTTCCTCCCAGTAGCGCTTCGTCGCAAACCATGGAAACGCCGCCGGAAAGGCCGGATCGTGCCAGCGCCTGGCCAGCCAGGCCGAATGGTGGATCAGGCGCAGCGTGCGCAGCGCTTCGACCAGCCACCACTCGCGGTCGTCGAATTCGCGGAAAGTCTCGTAACCCTCGAGCACGCGGCCGAACTGGCGGCGCTGCTCGGCCGCGTCCCCTGACAGCAGCATCCACAAATCCTGGATGGCGGGACCGTTGCGCGCGTCGTCGAAATCGACGAAATGCGGTCCGTCCTCGGTCCACAGCACATTGCCGGCGTGGCAGTCGCCATGCAGCCGCAGGCGGCCGACGCTTCCTGCCCGTTCCCAGCAGCGTCTGGCCTCGTCGAGGGCATGGTCGGCGACGCCGCGCCAGACAGGCTCGAGTTCCGCCGGGATGACGCCGTTGGCCAGCAGCCAGTCACGCGAGGCAACGCCAAACCGATCGACGTCCAGCGTTTCCCGCGCGGCGAACGGCCCCCGCGCGCCCACCTGGTGGATGCGTGCCATCAGGCGACCCATCCACTCCAGCGTGGCGGCATCGGCGAACTCCGGGGCCCGGCCGCCCTGGCGCGGGTAGGCCGCGAAGCGGTAGCCGTCGTGCTCGAACAGGGTACGCCCGTCACGTGCGACGGGCGCCACCACCGGCAGCTCGTCGGCCACCATCTCATGGCAAAACGCGTGTTCCTCGGCGATCTGGTCATCGCTCCAGCGCCCGGGGCGATAGAACTTGACCACGAGCGGCGCCGCCTCGTCCAAACCCACCTGCCAGACCCGGTTCTCGTAGCTGTTGAGCGCCAGCAGCCTGCCGTCGCAGCGATAGCCCAGGCTTTCCACCGCGTCGAGGATGCGCTCCGGGGTCAATCCGGCAAAGGGAACTTTCGCGTCGGCCGTCATGGCGAGGGATTATCCCCGGACCCGTCCGTTGCATGCCAGTAGCGGCGGCGATAGTCGCGCTCGTGGCGAAAGGCCGTTGCGCCGGGATGGAGCTGCACGGTCACCGCGCCGTCGCGGTCGGTACGGTGCAAGCGCGCCCCGCTGGCCAGGTAGCGCGCAACCACGTCTTCGCGCGGATGACCGAAGCGGTTGCGGTAGCCGACGGGAAACACGACGTCACGCGCAGCCACCGCCGCGATGAATTCCCCCGTCGAGGAAGTGCGGCTGCCGTGGTGGGGGGCCGTCATCGCATCGGCGCGCAGCGCGGTACCGTAACGGGCCACCAGCGCCGCCTCGGAAACGGCCTCGATGTCCGAGGTGAGCAGGAAGGCGCGAGCGCCGGCAACGACGCGCAGCACGCAGCTCAGGTCGTTCGACTTGCGCGACAGCGGATCGGGCCCCGGATGCAGCAGCTCGAAGCGCACGCCATCCCATTCCCAGGCGTCGCCGGACGCGCAGAGGCGATGCGGGACGGGCTGCGCCGAAAGCGGATGCTCGAACGGTAGCGAGGTGGCGAGTGCCGCCACCGGCAGCGCCGCCAGCACGGAAGCCGCCCCGCCCTCGTGGTCGCGATCGGCATGGCTGACCACCATGAGATCGAGTCGCCTGACGCCCTGCGCCCGCAGGTAGGGCGCGATGATCCGGTTGCCGCTGTCGGCATCGGCCGAGAATGCCGGCCCGGCATCGAACAGCAGGTCGCGCTGCGCCGTCTGCACATGCACTGCAAGGCCCTGTCCGACATCCAGCACCGCTATCGTGGCAGTACCGGCCGCGGGACGTTCCGGTACTGCCGTCAACAGGGGCAGGAAGGCCAGGGCACCGAGCCAGCGTGCCGGAAAGCCGCGCGGCAGCATCAGCCAGACGCCCCCGCCGAGCGCCAGCAGCACCGCCCACCCAGGGGGCGCTGCCTGCTGCCACACGGCCAAGGGCCATGCTGCGAGCCAGTCGATGTCGGCCATCAACTGGGCCGTCATCCAATGGCCCAGGGCAAGCAGCGGATCGAGCAGGGGCAGGCAACCAAGCAGTGCCAGCGGCGTAATGACGAAACTCACCAGGGGAATGGCCACCGCATTCGCCAGCGGCGAGACCAGCGAAAATTGCTGGAACAGCGCAAGCAGCGCCGGCAGCATCCCCAGCGTTACCGCCCATTGCGCGCGGCCCCACTCCACCAGCCAGTGCGCCGGACCCAGCCGCCCGCCGACGATGTAGAACAGCAGCGCGACGGCGCCGAACGACAGCCAGAAG
>CAYTFA010000316.1:0-3215 GCA_964436755.1 uncultured Rhodocyclaceae bacterium
TTCGGATACCGACATCAACTACCTGCTCAGGGCGCGGCGCCTTGCCTGAGGCCGTCCTTTTCGATCTCGACGGCACCCTCGCCGACACTGCGCCCGACCTCGGAGGTGCCCTCAACCAATTGCTGCGCGAACAGGGGCGCAGCGCCTTGCCGCTCGAAACCTTGCGTCCGCACGTCTCGTCGGGGGCACGCGGTCTGATAGGCGTGGGCTTTGGCCTGACCCCGGCCGACCCGAGCTATCCTGCCCTGCAGCAACGCTTCCTGAACATTTACCAGGAAGCACTATGCATCGGTACCCGCCTCTTCGAAGGCATCGAACAGCACCTCGATGCGCTCGATGCGGGGGGTATTTCCTGGGGCATCGTTACCAACAAGTCGCAACGCTTCGCCATTCCCCTGGTCGAACAGCTTGGTCTGCGGCAGCGCAGCGCCTGCATCGTCTGCGGTGACAGTGCCCGTCGCGCCAAGCCCCATGGCCATCCACTGCAGCTGGCCGGCGCCGTGCTCGGCGTCGCCCCCAAGACATGCATTTATGTCGGTGACGACGAGCGCGACGTGATTTCCGGGCGTAGCGTGGGCATGGAGACGGTGGTCGCTGCCTGGGGCTATCTCGGGAATGGCTCCGGCCCCGAGCAATGGGGGGCCGATCGCATCGCCGTCGCGCCAGAGGATATCCTCGGCAGACAAGCGGCATCGCGCTAGAATCGCGCTTGCAATTCGCCGATCGACCACCAGTTGATTTGCGACACTCAAGGGGGCGACATGGCTTCGACATGGGTGACAAAGCATGCAGGGCATACCGAGGATCCGGGTACCTCGTAAATCCATCTGGAAAGCACTAACTGCCAACGACGAGCGTTTCGCTCTAGCCGCCTAATAGCGGCTGGCTTCCGAACTGGCCATCCCGCGGGCCAGGCAGCGCAAGCTGCATCGGAATCATTTTGCGGGATAAGGCTGCGCGGAGCCGTGACGCGAAGCTCGAAAATCCAGCGGATCGCTTGCAGCCAGCCCGTCCGTCGGCGGGTTGCGGGTTAAACCAAATGGCGAGACTAAGTATGTAGAACTGCCTGTGGCGCGCTTATGGACGCGGGTTCGATCCCCGCCGCCTCCACCATTTTTTAATCCGCGCGGAAATGCCGCCTTCGGGCGGCATTTCTTCTTTTCGCCGACCAATCCGACGTTGGCGAACAGCAGCAAGCCTGTCCGGATACCGGGATTGAATTCCTGCCCCGCGGCCGCGAACTGAACTTCCTGCAAGATCAGTGCGGTTCCGGCCTGGCCTACGACGATCGGGAATCGACTGTCGAAACCCGCTGCCCCTGCAGGATGCGATGAATGCCGTTCGCGACCAGGGGCACCACGAAATAGAGGCAGACGATCACGTAAATGGTCTCCAATAACTCGGAGAAGGCGTACATGCCGCTCGACGCATCGCGTTCCCGCACGATCTCTTCTACCGACACGCCCTGCGCATGAGCAGCCCACGCAATCATCACGTCTTCATGGAGGCTGACGGCAGCGATCGACAGACTGACGATCGCCACGAAGAGCAGCAGCTCAAAGGCAATGTGCGTGGCCGTACCAAGCCGCGCAATGAAGATCTGGTAAGGCCCCTCAGGCTGCCCCGCGCGGGACCTGAGCGCGGCAATGACGGCAAAACCCAATGGTCCGAGAACCCCGAATGTCGCCCAAAGTACGCTTCGATCCTTGGTCCTTGCCAAGAACACGCAGGCCGCGAACCAGAGGGCGAGCATGACGAGAAGCGCACCATGGAACACGGCCGAGCGGATCGACTCCAGGAGTCGATAGTTACGCTCGTAGTTTGCGTGGCGAGCGGCGATTTCCGGATCGATCATGCCGTGTACGACAACGGCGCCGATCAGCACGACCGGGATCAGAGCAAGGCAGATGCCGACCCAAAGATAGGTTCTCTTCACGGTGTCCTCCAGTGCCTGATCACTACTCGCGAAAGTAGACCATCTGGTGCGACGTTGCCAGGAGGTACCCTGCGTCGCTCCATATTTCCGCGTTCTGCTCGAAGTAGCCATGACGAAAGTTGCTGGCCCGCGCCACACCGATAACGTGCCGATCGCCCTGGGCGGCCAGCAGGTCGGCATCGGCATGGAAATAGGTGGTCAGCGATATCGTGCCAACCGGCATCATCTGGCGGCGGCGAATCAGAATCCGAGGAAAGAAACCATCGCACAGGGCCGCGAGCGACAGAAAATCGAGCGGTCGTGCAGGACTGTCGCGCAGCCAGCAGACGCTGTAGGAGTCGTCGTGCTCCCTGCCGTCAAATGCCTCGGGCAGCCCTCCCTGGACATAGCGCATGTCGTAGCGGCTTACCCAGGCCGGCAGACCGGCTGTGGACACCTGTGGCAGGCTGTGGGGCGTGGGCAGCTCGAGCGGCGCGGCCGCTTCCGAAGAGGACCAGGTCTCCCGACGCTGGGCGAACACGGCGGTCCCCGTCGCAGCGGCGGTGCCATCCTGCACCAGCTCCATGCTCCAGTGCTGGGTCGACCTGTTGGTACGGACCGGGACCGCCCCGACTTCGAAGTCGCCATCGGCGATCGGGCTGGCGAAATTGGTCGTAAGCGCGATCGGATCGCCCATCCGGCCCGGATGCGACATCACCGAGTTCAGCATCACCGCATTGGTAATGCCACCAAAGGGTCCAACCATGTTGCCGTAGGCGGGGCTGGTCTTGCCGGCAAACCAGCCCTCGCGGGCTGGAACCAGCGCAACCGAGAAATCGAACTCGTGCATCACGCGCCCCCGAATCCGCGCCTGCCCTCGCAGCGCCCGGAAATGAAAAGCCCGCTGGGCGCGGGCTTCGTCATCGTTGCCAACACGCTGCAGCCACCCTTGCCGGTCAGTTTCCCAGGCAGCCTGCCGCAGCCGCATCGGCTCCGATCTTCTTCAGTGCGGCCGCCTTGGCTGCCGTATCCATCTTTTCGTCGATGAAGGCATTGTCGGCGTCGGTGGCAAAACGCTGGCACCCGGGCTGCCCGACCAGGACCCTGGTTCGGAACTGATATGCCGTGCTGGCATCGTTGCTAGCGGGCGCGCCAGGCAGGTTTGCGTAGGTCTTGGTCTGCCCGCCTACCGTAACCGTATGCGTATTGGGAGCAGGCGCACCCGCCGCGCTTGCTGTACCGGCCGCCAGCGCAAAGGACAAGACCACTACAGCGCCACAACCCAGGGTGGAGCACAGCT
>CAYTFA010000317.1:0-3214 GCA_964436755.1 uncultured Rhodocyclaceae bacterium
CGAGCACGGAGAGGTTGATCGCGCCGTTGATCGCCGCCTTCATGCCCGAGGTGCCCGAGGCTTCCAGCGGATAGATCGGGTTGTTGAGCCAGACATCGACCCCGGCCACCATGCGCCGCGCCAGATGCAGGTCATAGCCCTCGACCAGCAGCAGCCGGCCCTCGAACTCGCGCCGGTGGGAAAGCTCGGCGATCTGGCGGATCAGCTGGCGTCCCGGTTCGTCGGCCGGGTGGGCCTTGCCGGCGAAGATGAAGAGGACGGGGCGCTGCGCGTCGGAGAGGATCTCACGCAGCCAGTCGAGGTTGTTGAACAGCAGCGTGGCGCGCTTGTAGGTGGCGAAGCGTCGGGCGAAGCCAATGGTGAGCACGGTCGGGTTGCTCGGATCGGCATGGCGCAGGACGCGGTCAAGGTGGGCCTCGGATCCCTGGTTGCGCAGGTGCTGGGCGCGCACGCGGGCGCGCACGAGGTGCAGCAACTGGGCCTTGAGCGACTGGCGGATGCTCCAGAAGATCTGGTCAGGTATGGCATGGACGCCGTTCCAGCAGCCGTGGTCGGTGAGGCGGTGCTGCCAGCCGAGGCCGAGGTGGCGGTCGAAGGTCTCGTACCAGTCCGTGGCGAGGAACGTGGGCACGTGCACCGCATTGGTGACGTAGTCCATCGGGTTCTCGGGGGCCGTGATCTGCGGCCACATGTCGCCGCAAATGCGCGACGAGACCTCGCCGTGGATGCGCGAGACGCCGTTGTGGAAGCGCGAGCCGCGCAGGGCCAGCGCGGTCATGTTGAACTCGCTGCCGGACGCGCCGCTGCCCACGCGCCCCATGGCGAGGAGGCCGTCGCGGTCGAGGCCGGTGGCGTGGCAGAAGTCGCCGAAGTACTCCATCACCATGTCGTCGGCGAAGTGGTCGTGCCCGGCCGGTACCGGCGTATGCGTGGTGAACACGGTATTCGCGGCGGCGGCTTCGAGCGCCGCGGCGAACGGCATGTTCTGCGTCATCAGCCGGCGCACGCGCTCCAGCACGAGGAAGGCGGCATGCCCTTCGTTGATGTGCCAGACGGTCGGCTTGAGCCCGAGCGCGGCCAGCGCACGCACGCCGCCGACACCGAGCAGGATCTCCTGCTCGATGCGGGTGCGGCGATCGCCGCCATAGAGCTGGTGGGCGATGCGGCGATCCGCTTCGCTGTTCTCGGGCAGCTGGGTGTCGAGCAGGTAGAGGTCGTTGTTGCCGACGCGGGCGCGCCAGATCTTCGCCCACACCGTACGTCCCGGGAAATCCACGCCGATGCGCAGTTCGGCGCCGTCCTCGCCGAGGACGGTGTCGATCGGCATGTCCTCGAAGTCGTTGTCGCCGTAGTGGGCCGTCTGGTTGCCGTCGCGGTCGATGGTCTGCAGGAAGTAGCCCTGCCGGTACAGCAGGCCGACCGCGACGAAGGGCAGTCGCAGGTCGGACGCGGCTTTGCAGTGGTCGCCGGCCAGGATGCCGAGGCCACCGGAATAGATGGGCAGGCTCTCATGGAAGCCGAATTCCGCGCAAAAGTAGGCGATGAGGTCGGTGCCCTGGAACTCGGGCATGCCGGGAACGGCGGTGCGCGGGTCGGCCAGGTAGGAATCGAAGGCCGACAGCACGCGATTCATCGTGCCGAGGAAGACGGGATCGTCGGCGGCGTCGTTGATGCGCTTCTGGTCGATGCGCTTGAGGAAGGCCTTGGGGCTGTGGTGCGTCGCGCGCCAGAGGCCGGCGCCGAGGCGCGCGAACAGCGAGCGCGTCGGACGATCCCAGCTGTACCAGAGGTTGTTGGAGATTTCCTCCAGGCGCGACAGGCGCGGCGGAATGGTCGGGTTGACTTCGAGTTGGTGGCGGGTGCCGGGCATGGCTTTGGCGATGTTGGTTAGTGATGCGCGCTACGTGCGTCGGGCATAGCGAGCCGATCAGGAGCCCTGGCCCCGGGGCGCGGGACGAGGGCGGCGACGTCATGGATGCATTTTTGCATTTTACGATGCGGGGACCACCCGCAGCAGGATCCTCATTTCGGGAGCGGCGGCAGGCGACCAGCTGAGTTCCAGGCAAAGCGCCTGCATGATCTTCTCGAATCCCGCTTCCGACTGCGACACCGTGCGATGCGGCCGGCCTTCGATGGCCACCGGGTGGCTGGTTTCGATGCGCAGCGCGCCGTGCAGTTCGCTGTCGTCGAGCGTCAGCCGGCTCGCCGCCTTGAGCCTCAGTTCGCCGCCGAAGCCGCCGGGAACCGTGCCGTCGGCCAGCACGTAGCGGCCGCCGAAGCCATCGCAACTCGGCATCGCCAGGTTGATCTCCGTGCTGATCATGGACGGCGGCACCGCCCCTTCGACCCGGAAGCTGACCGCCAGCGCGTCGCCCTCGAGCGCGTAGCTCTTCTCGATGCGCCACGCTTCGCCGCCGGCGACCCAGCGCCCGGGCTCGGCCCCCGGAACGTAAGCGGTCAGCGGGCGCAGCAGGTTGCGTGCGTCGATCGCGCTGTCGACGAAAAGGCCGCGCGGCCGTTCGTCGGGGTCGGCATCGCCGTGCAGGATGGTATGCAGGTAGGCGACGCGGTCGTGCGCCGAGGCGATGCCCTCGCCCGATTCCGCCTTGGCACCCGGGGAGGCCTCGCCGTAGTGGATCTTGGCGTGGTAGGCCTCCTCGTAAGCGCGCAGCGTGTCGCCGAAGTTGTGGGCCAGCGGCAGGCTGGAGAATTCGACCAGTGCCGCGTTGCCGTCGTCGCGCACGTAGGCGTGGACGTGCTCGTTGCGCAGCGCCGTCTCGATGCAGCCGTCGTGGTCGAGGTCTCCCTGCTGCTGTCGCGGCCAGGGTGCCAGGCGCTCCAGCGCATCCTCCAGCCTGAGCAGGTTGTTCCAGATCGCGCGTCGCAGGTGGGGCAGGTAGAGGCCGCCGAAGAGACCGTGCCAGTAGGCGTCGTTGGCCTGGGAACGATGCAGCCATTCCTGCAGCTCCGGCGTGCGCTGCTCGGCGGGCAGCTCGGCCAGGCGGCGCGAAGCGCCCAGCATGCGCTTGTGCATCCAGTTGGCCTCGGCGTAGCGCGACATGAAGTTGCGCCAGATGCCGCCGCGCAGGAAGGACTTGTGCACCTCGTAGCGGCCGGCGGATTTCTCCGATTCGACCAGGGCGTGGTACTCGCGGGCGCGCTGCGCCGGCAGCGTCCATTCGTTCATTTCGATGTAGGACGTGGTCGGCAGGTA